>CALMKY010000256.1 GCA_937867195.1 uncultured Saprospiraceae bacterium
TTAGCCGCAGCCGCCAGGTCTCTGGGTGAGATGGTGCCGAATCGGAAGCTGTAGTAGCTGTGGCAGTTGAGATACATGTCGAATTATTCGACAAATATAAGTCGAATAATTTATTTCGACTTGGGAATTGAAGGAACTTTTACCCTAATCAAATATTTCATGTTTATAATCATGGCAATAACCGACAGCCAATTTTCTTCTCAGATAAAAACTATCAGTTTTTTCAATGGAAAATGAGAGCATATCTGTTGCCTTTTGCGGATATCATTTCGTATTGCTTAATGCCAGATTATTTTCATTTTCTTATCTATGTTACAAAAGCCGAAATAGAAAGAAAGGCATTCAGTGAGTAGGTAATGAAAACGGAGAATCTAAGAAGAACTTCCATGATGGAGAAGCAGTAACTACATCTGTGATCACCACTCCCAAAAAGATTGAAAATCAGATGATCACATTAAATGAATCGATCGGTATTTTGCAAAGGACTTATACTCGTGCAATCAATTTACAAAATAATTGGTCGGGTAGCCTGTTTAGATCGGATTGTAAAGCAAAAGACGGATGGCCGGATGGATGTATTACACTCAATGATATTGGAAAGGAAAATCATCGGTTTATCCAAAGTGATCGTTATGCCTATACCTGTATGAAATATATTCATAATAACCCTGTGTCGGCAGGTTTGGTAAAGGAATCTATTCAATGGAAATATTCATCCGCAGAGAATATGCAGTAATACCAACTGAAGGCTTTTGTAATATGAAGTTGGCCGCAAGATTATTTAATTCAATGAAGTGTACAAATTAAGAGTTGGAAGGTTTCCCCGTAGAAGACCACCTCAACGACGCTGAAAATCATCCTGCACCCGGATAATATCTTCTTCATTCGATGGATGATGAGCATCGGTGTGTTGCCATATTTCAGCTACGACGCCCCATTCATCCAAGCCGATCAACCGGTGTCGTTGACCCTGACTTAGTTTAATCTTATCTTGCGTCTTTAAAATAATAGAATCTGTTTCGACATCCGTATTGCTGGTGATCACTCCGACCTGCCCATCGATACAACGCCAGATCTCAGCCCTGCGATGATGATATTGCCAACTCAACCTCTTATAAGGAGCTACCATTAAAATTTTAGGGCTTAATTTTTCAGATAATTTCAGAGATTCAAAATCTTCTTCCGGGAAAAAATGGGCTGCAAATTGAGGGGCTTGATTTTCGTCGATTACAAAAAAGCCGCCCCACGGTCTGTCCCGGTCTTCTGAAATAATATTAAAATGGAGGCTCTTCAGTTTCGCTTGTATGTTTGAGAATACTTTTTCTTTATTTTTCATAATGATTGTTTGATATATTCTTTTAATTGATCAATTACCTGGTGAAGGTAGTATTTCATGTTAACAACCTTGGCAATAACATTCAAGCAATTTTCATTATTTAATTATAGCTACCAGTTTTTTGAATGGGAAATGCTATATAGGATATTCTTTCATCCTGCCTAAAGTTATTCTTACCCCGCCATCCTGAGTAATTCTAATAACTGACTCCTACAGAAATATTTTCCTGGGATCAATAGTTCTTCAAGCGCATTCGAGATCAAATCTTTATGAATAATTAAAGAATCCAATCTAAATAGCTCTCTGGTACCATCTTCAACATTAGTAATTACAATATTGCTTTCGCCTTTGTATGACCAGACATATTTGCTGATAAATCTGTTTTTAATTTGATGTTTCATAACTTGTCTTATTACAAATTTGCAAAGTAAAAACATATATAATAAAATTTTAACATATTATTTAATTTGCACCGTACCAAATGTATTTATGAAATATGAATTGCAGATCTAGATCCGGTTAAAGGGCATGAACAGTCAGGAAAAAGGCCGGTATTGATAATAAGCGGAAATGCATTGAATAAACATAAGCCCATTCTTTGGGTATTGCCGATAGCTTCAAAGGTTAAGAATTATAAAGGGCATCCGATTTTGAATCCCAAAAAAGAATATGGAATTAAAGAAGCCTCAGAAATTTTAGTTTTTCAATTGAAAGCCATCGCGAAGGAGCGGTTATTAAAAAAAATTGGTGTTGCACCTCAGCAAATAATTGATGAATGTAGAAATACCATAAACAATCTAATTGATTATTAAAGTTTTTATTAGAAGATAGATTGCATCACTTTATCCATCATTGAAATTCATCTTTCTTATTTATAGCTCAACCTTTTATTTCCCGGGTTCATGACTATTAGTTGTACATTGGTATTTTTTTAATTACATTAGGATTATTATTAATACGTATTCAAATTGCACACACGTAACATAATTTAGAATACTTCTTGTGAGTAGTTAAACTGCGACTTTTTAGCTATAATTCGCTTAGTCGAAATACAACTTCTCAAAAGCTGTACTTTTTGTAGTGCAATATGTCGTGCACTTTAATTCCCAAGTAGCAACTTTATATTCCTGATTTTTTATATCTTCATCTACAAATCCTTCGTAAAATGAAAAAATTACCCTTTTTAACCATCCTCGCAATCTTATTAATTCAATGTAAAAAATCTGATAAATCAATAACGCCTCTTAAGCAATACACGATCGATCAACTTTACAAAAACGTATCTATTCAAGGTGCTGACTACAATGAGGACGAAACCAAGGTGCTGATCAATACAAATGCTTCCGGCATCTTTAATATCGCAGAATTGTCCATAGCCGATACTTCGATCAATCCGCTCACACATTCTACGAAAGAGTCATTTTTTGCCAATGATTATTTGCCCGGAACCAATCAATATATCTACAATGCTGACCAGGGTGGTGATGAAAACGATCATTTATTTCTAGCCGACAGGAAGAACCCGGCTTCAAAAGATCTTACACCCTGGAAGGGAAGTAAGAATAATTTTTATGGTTGGTCAGACGATAACAAATCCATGTACATCACTAGTAATAAACGAGATCCTAAAGTTTTTGATTTGTATAAACTGGATACTTCGAAATGGAAAGAATCCTTAATCTATCAGAATGATGCAGCGTATAATGTCGAAAGTCTAAGTCATTCTGAGCGATACCTGGCTTTGAGTAAATCCATCACGACAGATAAAAATGAATTATACATCTACGATCGCACTAAAAAAAACCTGACCCGCATCAGCAATGATCATGAAGCAAACTGGAATGCACAAGGGTTCGAAAAAAATGATAGTATCCTTTTTTATACCACCAACGATGGTAATGAGTTTAGTTATCTTGTTAAATATCATATACCATCCGGGAAATCTGAGAAATACTTTGAAGACAAATGGGATGTAGGTGGTATGTCCATCAGTAAAAATGAAAAATACCATGTAATTTTTATCAATGATGACGGAAAAAATAAATGTTTATTGTACGATCACACAACCAATCAACCCATTGCTTTTCCTCAGCTATCAGATGGGGAAATACTGGGAGCAACTGTTTCCAACAGCGAAAAAAAGATTTTATTAACCGTAGGTAGCAGCACCAGTCCTTCCAATTTGTATTCCTATGATATTGCTTCCAATCAACTTAAAAAACTTACGAATACATTAAATCCTGAAATCAAAGAGACCGATTTGGTTAAAGCTGAAGTCATACGATTCAAATCATTTGATGGAAAAGATATACCATGCATTTATTATAAACCGTTACAAGCGTC
>CALMKY010000257.1 GCA_937867195.1 uncultured Saprospiraceae bacterium
GGAAGAATATTTTTTATATGCAAAGTATCTTGCGAAAGATTGGTCAAAACCACGGTATCGTGATCCATCGTAATCAATATTCTCTCATCATGATGAGTATAGGATTGTCCGATTCCGTTTAATTCAAATTCCAAATCGAGTGTGAGCGGTATTCCATTTCGAAGGGTATATGTTAAATTCTTAGACTGACTCTTCAATTGAAAAGCCATCCCATAAAAAAAAATTAAAAAAGATAAAACTTTAACATTCATCAAATAAATGTACGATGTCCAATCTTCCGGAGGAACGCCCCTGGCATGCAAAGGACCGTTTTTCATGACTATAATTAAAGTTGGCCCTTAATTTTTTCAAATCAAATATTATTTTCAGCCCGTCATTTTTAATACTCATTTTAGAGATAAATAGGTGTTAAAAATATTTATTCAATTCGCTCATTTTCAATCAACGAGATTCAGATATATGATAAAAAATCCTCACCTTCGCCATTGTGACTGAACAAGAGCGAATAAAATACGATCGGGTATTCGAGAAAGAATTGTTACCACATATCAATGCTCTGGCCACCTTTGCATTTCACCTGACTCTAAATGAAGATGATGCCGATGATCTCGTGCAAGAGACGTATCTCAAAGCCTATCGCTTTATTGACAAGTATGATGAGGGAACTAATGCCAAAGCATGGTTGTTTAAAATCTTGAAGAATGCTTATATCAATGAGTACAGACGTAAATCTAAGGCGCCTGCACACGTAGATTATGAGGATATTATAGGGTATCAGGATAATGAAGATAGTGCGATCGGGGAATTTACCGATTTGCGATCTGAGTTATTTAATGAAATGATGGGTGATGAAGTGACGAATGCGATCAATTCATTGCCTGTTGATTTTCGTACAGTTATATTGTTATGCGATGTCGAAGGATTTACATATGAAGAGATAGCAAAGATCCTGGATGTTCCTATTGGCACCGTCCGGTCTCGACTGTTTAGAGCCCGCAATGATTTGAAAGAAAAACTGAAAAAGTATGCTGTGAGCATGGGATTTACGGATAAGCGATCTCCCAGATCACATAAAACTGAATGAAATAAATTTAATTGATCAAATTCTAAACGATTTTTCGTATGAGGAATCCAGATCCTATTCATGAATATCATCGTATGGCCAATTTATTCCTTGACCAACAACTAAATGACGATGAAAATCAGCAAGTGTTACATCAAGCTGAAAAAAACCCCGAATTCCAGCGAGTATTACTAGATACTCAAAACTTCCGGGAACTTATCAAGAAAAATGTTGTGCAAAGACCTCAGGCTACTTCCAGGCTCATCGATAGTATCAAAGCGAAGATCAGCTCGAGCGATCAAAGAGGATAATAAGATCTACAATGTACGACGGACAATGTATAATGTGTGCAATGGATAAACATTTGTACATTGCACATCGTACATTGTATATAACTTTGCACATGTGATTGATATTCCTATTACATCAACATTTACCGAACGTACTCTTAGACCCGATTGGCTTCGCGTAAAACTTCCCATCGGTGAAAATTATCGTAAAGTACGTGAGTTAGTAGATCATTATAAACTGCATACGATCTGTCAAAGCGGTAACTGTCCCAATATGGGTGAATGCTGGGGCGAAGGCACAGCAACCTTTATGATCCTGGGCAATGTATGTACACGATCCTGTAGTTTTTGTGCTGTAAAAACCGGTCGCCCCAATGAATACGATGTCGACGAGCCACAACGGGTCGCCGAAGCGATCTTTCTTATGAAAGTAAAGCACGCCGTGATCACCTCTGTCAATCGCGACGAACTCAAAGATAAAGGTGCCGATATATGGCATCGCACCGTAAAAGAAGTAAAGAAATTATCTCCTGATACGACCATCGAAACCTTGATCCCCGATATCAAAGCAGATTGGAATGCACTCGAAGCCATGATCTCTCCAGGTCAGGAAGTTGTATCCCATAATATGGAGACCGTAAAAAGATTGTATCGGCCCGTGAGACCCCAGGCAAAATATGAAAGATCGCTCGAACAAATCAAGCGCACCAAAGAATATGGTAAACGGACCAAGAGTGGAGTCATGCTCGGTCTGGGCGAAACGCGCGAAGAGGTAATCCAAATCATGGAAGACTTGCATGCACATGGATGTGATGTGCTCACCCTTGGACAATACTTGCAACCGACTAAATTGCATCATCCGGTATTATCGTTTATCCATCCCGATCAATTCGCTGAGTATAAAGAAATCGGCATGGCGATGGGTTTTAAATACGTCGAGAGCGGACCACTGGTAAGATCGAGCTATCATGCGGAAAGACATGTGGGGTAGTGCCACTTTTTTTATTTGATAATTATTTTCTTATTACTTGCCTCTCCAACGGGCTGGCAAAATAATTCAACTTTGACATATCGGTGATTCATTATTTAGCGGCATTTGAATGCTTACCGCTAAAATGAATTTAAAACGTTAATCTAATGATTAGTTTTACTGGTAAATCAATGGATCATATTATGTCAATTCCCGTTCTTTTGCAGTCTCAAATCCGACTCAAAACAAAATGTATTTTCTGCGTAAGATAGCCTTGCTATTTATTGTATATTATTCTTTTATCGATATTTTGAATAGCCAACGTCAGGAAAGCAGCCTGCAAACCCAAGCTCCTGTAGAAAATAATTTTATAGTTTCAGGTGCAGTCACGGTCACCACCAAAGGAATTTCCCTATTTCCGAATCTCTCCCTGGGCAAGCCAGCTGCAATCTTTGACCTCTCTGTTGGTAAACAGCGATTTGCATTTGAACCTCAGATTCGGTTCGGACTGGATGGAAAACCCTGGTCTTTTATATTTTGGTTTAGATATAAAATGATTAAAGCAGATAAGTTTACGTTTAACATAGGCACACATCCAAGTTTTGTATTTGGTACCAGGGCTTTAACGAATAGCAGTGGCATTACTCAAAACTATATTACGACTGCCAGATATTGGGCAACTGAATTTGTGCCGAATTATGCAATCAATAAAAACATCAGCATGGGTCTTTATTATTTATATGCCAAAGGCCTGGATCCGCTATCGACCAAGACATCTAATTTTATCTCCTTCACTTCTTCTTTTAAAAATATCCACCTGCTGGATGATTATTATTTCAGGATTGCTCCCCAGTTATTTTATTTGCAACTTGATTCCAAACATGGATATTATTTTTCTGAAACTGCTACCTTGAGCAAGAAGAATTTTCCTTTTTCGATTTCTTCTGTCTATACAAAAATCTTGCAATCGACGATCGTAAGTCAGGACAATTTGTATAATGTGAGTTTGATTTACAATTTCTGAGACTTGTCTCGCAGAGGTCGCAGTGATCGCAGAGAATATTTTACGGTTAAAGCAATGGATTTGCCAAGTCTTTATTTATATAAACCGATCTTCGACTAATATTTTTTATGATCACCTGATAATAAAGGAGAACAAATAGTTTTTCTTTTGAAGATATTAATAAATCAATCTTCGACCACCGCGACCTCGGCGAGACTTTTTACTGTCTAAGACTAGGTAATCCTACACCGGCTGCATCAAAGCCACCATCGACACATAAAATCTGCCCATTGATATAATTAGCCTGATCGGAACAAAGGAAATACACGGCATTGGCCATTTCTTCGGGAGTGCCATATCGGGTGAGTGGAATTGCATCGCGGTAAGAGGTTCGGATATCGGCACTGTGTACCAGCTTGGCCATTTCAGTTTCGACAGGACCCGGTGCGATGGCATTGACACGAACCCCTTTATTACCATATTCTACAGCTTGTTGTTTGGTGAGGTGCATAAGGGCAGCTTTACTCGTGCCGTAGGCGATGCGCAAAGTACTGGCTCTTACGCCTGAAATACTGGCAATATTGACCACACTACCTTTTGCTTTAATTAATGCTGATAAACACGATTGAGTGCAAAGAAATGGACCATTGAGGTTGGTGGCCAAAACCCTGCTCCAATCATTAAATTGAATATTCTCAGCCCGGTCGAATACAGCAATGCCGGCATTGTTTACCAAGGCATGGATCGAATGATGTTTCTTTATGATATTATTAAATGTAACGGATACTTGTTTTGGTATTGATACATCACAAATATGATATTCATATCTTTCTTTGGGTAAATTGTTTTTGCATTGGGATAAAGCTTTTTTGTCACGGTCTAAAATGATGCAATGATATCCCTCTGTATGAAATCGCGTGGCAATGGCCAATCCTATTCCCCGGGCACCACCGGTTACGATGGCGGTTTTATAATCTTTGGATATCGTCTTTTTCATTAAAAATAAATTTGAGCTAAGATAGCAAAATCAGGTTTTTGAAAATGAATGGATTATATCAGGAATTTAAAAATGAAATCAGCTGTGGAGCAGTAGGTCATTATGATTAGTCCGTGACGTAGCTACTCCACGGCGGATTTAAATTAGGATGTCAAATATTAAAACAATCTTTCTTGCGGTGGATGTGCCCCGGCAAGCCTGATGTATACGGTGGTTTGGCCTCTATGGTGAGTCTGATGTTCGAAGCATTTGGCAATGGCCATAGCCCGGGTCATTTCAAATCGGTTAAACAGTTTAATCTTTTCATTTAACGTGGCGGGATTCATTTTTTTAATGGCATTGATCATAAAATCATAACCATCCATAACCAATTTGGATACATTGGCTTTGGATACATCTGTTGTTTTTTCCATTTCCCCAAAACCAACAGGACTTTTTTCTCCGGTGGCGGCAGCGGCGAAGCCAAAATTAGCATCCGTAAGATGAAGCATTTGTTGAGCAAACGACCGTATCTCAGGAGTTGGTTTGAGGGCATATCCTTTTTCGGGCATGGAGTCCAGGTATTCTTTGGTGTAGGATTTAGCACGTTCCCATTCTTTCACCATATCATCGATCGATTGTGCATGTACAGAATGAGCCATGGAGATCATCAGAAGAGCTGACAAGAATAATTTGATTTGTTTCATATAAATTTTTAATTAAATAAAGGGCCAAAAATATAGGAATATCGGATGGTTTCTCAATAAATTAAATGGATTGAAAATTGCATTTTAAAGGATGTATGTATTTACAGAAAAATTTATCCTGGCTTTAAATACACCAAATTCAAGTATTCATTTATTGATCTTTTTATCTTACCCTATCAGTCTTTCTTGGGATCATTGAATCAGATAATAAATGGATTGAACGAATTCACCATCTTGGTCTATCTTCAACAAGTGAAAAAAAGAAAATTAGGTACTCAGGGACTCGAAGTAAACGAGATTGGACTAGGATGTATGGGAATGAGTTTTTCATATGCCCCTTTTCCTCATAAAGCTGATTCGATTGCATTAATACATAGGGCGATTGATATGGGTGTTGATTTTTTTGATACTGCTGAAATCTATGGTCCACATACTAATGAAGATCTGGTTGGCGAAGCGTTAGCACCTTATAGAGAAAAGGTGAAGATCGCGACCAAATTTGGATTTAAATACATCGATGACAAACCGGCCGGAGTAGACAGTCATCCAGACAATATCCGCCGCGCGGTGGAAGGATCGCTCAAAAGATTGAAAACAGATACGATTGATTTACTGTATCAACATCGGGTCGATCCCAATATTCCCATTGAAGATGTAGCCGGCACAGTGAAAGATTTAATTAAGGAAGGCAAGGCAAGGTATTTTGGCTTGTCTGAGGCTGGCGCTCATACAATCAAAAAGGCCAATGCAGTATTGCCAGTATCTGCATTGCAAAGCGAATACTCTTTATGGTATAGGAAACATGAACACGATATTATCCCGGCCTTGATGGAATTAGGAATAGGTTTCGTGCCGTTCAGTCCGCTCGGCAAAGGCTATCTCACAGGGACTATTGATGAAAATAGGAAATTTGAGCCAGGAGATATTAGGAATATCGTGCCACGGTTTACAGAAGAAGCTCGCGTCGCCAATCGTGCCTTGCTGCATATCATCGAATCATTTGCTCAAATGAAAAATGCCACCAAAGCACAAATTGCATTGGCCTGGGTCCTGGCTAGTTTATCTATTGCTGTACCCATTCCCGGGACCACTAAGATTCATCGTTTGGAAGAGAATCTTGGTGCTGCTGATATTTCATTTACAAAGGATGAATTGAATGAATTAACCCTGGCTTCTGAGCAAATCAATATTCTGGGTGAACGATATCCTGAGCATTTAGAGAGGAGTACGGGCTTGTAATTCTATCCGACACAGCATAAATCGATAGACCTTTAGTGTATGCGAATGAATATGGCATGTGTTCTATTGGAAATTAATCATCATCCATTTTCTGTAAATCCGGGATATAATGTCATACCACCATCTACAAATACAGTCGTGCCGTGTATATAATCTGATTCGTCGCTTGCAAGCCAAACCGCTACTGCCCCGATATCGGATGTTTCACCAACCCGTTTATAAGGTATAAGCTGAAGCAGTTTTTGTTCTGCAGCAGGGGTATCCCATGCTACTGTGTTGATTGGAGTTTTAATGGCACCCGGACCGATGCTATTGATTCTAATTTTGTATGGACCGTATTCTTGTGCGAGTGATTTCATCATTAACATGACACCACCTTTGGAGGCTGCATAGTTTACATGTCCCGCCCAGGGAATCACTTCATGCACCGAGGACATACAGATAATTTTTCCGGTTGCAACACTTATGTCCGGACGAGGTCCTCGGCGGATAAATTCCCGGATCGCTTCACGGGCACACAGGAATTGACCGGTCAGATTTACATCTAATACAAACTGCCAGTCTTTAAGACTCATTTCGTGGAAAGCTGCATCCCGTTGCAGGCCCGCATTGTTCACCAATACATCCACCGTCCCAAAAGTTGCTATCGTTTTTTGAAACATAGCTATGACTTGTTCCTCTTTGCTTACATCAGCTTTTATGGCGAGTGCGATGCCCCCCATTTGTTTTATTTCATCTACCACCGTATCGGCGGCATCGTCTCCGACCACATAATTGACGACGACGTTGGCACCATCGCGTGCCATAGCCATCGCGATGCTTCGGCCTATGCCCGAGTTGGCACCGGTCACCAAGACAGTTTGTTTTTTTAATCGATTGTTGGGTTGTTGATACATGATTTCAGATTTATATATTTAAAAAATTATTGGTTGATTTTATGGGAGGCGATTTTACCTCCAATATTTGTACGTATTTTATACAGACTTGAATGCCCGGTCATGTATAAAGTTTTTCCGTCTGTATCTCCCCAGGCCATATTTGCAGGCCTTTCTTCGCATTTAATTTTTCCAATGTACTTGCCTTCTGGATTAATGATCCAGACACCGGTTGGTGCACTCACATACAGATTGCCTTCGAGATCTACTTTCATGCCATCGAGTGCTTCATCCCCATCCGTATTGTTAAAGTCAAAAAATATTGTACCGGAATGAATCATTCCATCCTGACTTACATCAAACCTATATAATGCTTTGGTATGATGTATATCACGAATATCCCAATTGGAAACATAGAGATATTTTTCATCCGGTGAAAATGCGATGCCATTGGGTCCGCTGACGATCGAGGTGAGCTGTTCTGTAACTCCATCTTTGATACGATATACCCCTTGTGAGGTTTGTTCTTTTGCTGGATCCTGGTAAGCCTGAGGTAATCCATAGGGAGGATCTGTAAAATAAATGGATCCATCGGATTTTATGACAAGATCATTAGGAGAATTAAGCCTATTATGGTTCCATTGATCGCTAAGTATAGTCATCGGACCTTTAAGTTCCATTCTGGATATACGGCGATTGCCGTGCTGGCAAATGATAAGCCTGCCTTCCGGATCGATAGCCAATCCATTGGATCCGGGTTGGTGATAGCTGCCAATGTCAATACCAGTGTATCCGGATTTATTAAGATGTACCTGCACGGAGCCATGTGCTGGTTCGTAGCGATAGATGACGTTTGCATTAGGATCACTAAATAATAAATATCCATCCGGATGCCATACGGGCCCTTCAGTGAATTGAAATCCAGTTGCAATTTTCACTACTTTATTATCAGGTGAAATGATTTGATCTAATGAGTTATCGATTTTAATGAGTTCACCCGCAAGAGGATTACCATTCGTTTCATGAACATAAATATCGAGTGTGGCATTTCTGATCCATACATAGTTTTCGGGTAAATTTCCAAGTGGGCCGTTGGTTACTAATATGGCGACTTGGAACTGATCTCCAGGTGTGGCGTGATCAGTGAGCAATACTCGATTGCTTGCATTCCAGCCACTGATGACACCATGGCCATTTTGACCAATGACTTTTTCTTGTTTGCCATTTACCCAGATCTCAGAGTAATCATCGGCAACAATATCAAGATATATCTCTTGGTCTTGAATATTGAGGTTGCCTACTTTTTGAGGTATTGTTAAATTGATGCGATACCATACAAAGGATAGTAATCCATTTCCTTGTCTTGCGCTTAATTGATCGGGAGATACCATATTCCAATCATGGTCATCAAAATCTTTGGAATGAGCAGTAGGTATTAAATAATTTGATCTTAGTTGTTTCCCGGTAGGATACAAATGCAAGGAATCAGTAGATGAAGGTCCGGGAGAATAAAATACCTTTTGAGAAATTAAAGCCTGTTTGGTTTTCCAATTTCCTTTTACCAGCTCTAAACTGGATGGATTGGTCAGGTCAATGATGGCAACCGGATTGCGTTTTACGATGGTATTGATATCCTGTCCACGAAGGGCGAATAAGTTACTAAAAATACAGATTGCAATGAGTGAGATTTTCATAGGATTTATTGTTTTTTAGGATTTAATATTTCTGCCCCTGCCATAGCAATTTCGCGATCCTGATCGGCATTCTTTGCACCACTCACCCCGATGGCACCGATGATCATTTCATTTTCTATAATCGGTACTCCACCCTGTAAAAAAGTGTATCCGACAGTAATCAATGCATTTCTTCCTGTATTGATTGCATCTTCCAGTTTTTTGCTTTCGTTTTTGAATAAAGCTGCGGTCTTGGCTTTTTCTATTGCCACGGTTGAAGAAGCCGGGAAGGAATGATCTAATCTTTGGAATAAGACTAAATGGCCACCGGCATCCACGATGGCAATAGACCCACCGGGAGATTGATGTGACTGAGCATACGTTACTGCTGCATCCATCACTTTTTGAGCTCCATTTATATTGATTGAATGGCTGATTTCGCTATTTTGTGACATCATGGGCAGATAGTAAACCATCAGTAAGATCAGTCGGATAACTTTGATTTTCATATTGCAGTTTTTTTGAGTTTTTGTTAATGATTAGGATGGAGACTTTATTAGTTATTGGATAGGTATTGTTTTTTAAATACTTCCCATTGAGCAATGGCAGCTTCATAGTTGCCTGGTATGTCTTTATTCCAACCAGCTACTGCTTTCTCATTGTGATTAAAGATGTTCCTATTCTGAAAGGTTGAATCAAAAGTCCACACCTCTATGGGTGACAAATGTTTTACTGAGACACCATATGCACAATAACCGCCAAATTCGGGTTCGTAAGCTGCCGGACGCTCGATAAATAGCCTTTTGTTTTCTTCGTTGGCAAAATAGTAGATAGCGCCGTGATATTTAGTTTGGATGGATTGATTACCCGGCATGGATTTACCTTCTCTAAAGGATACTGGATCATAGCCATGTAGAATGACACCTTGATCATCTACATTGACCAGGTAGTTATCTACTATTTTACCAAGAGCAGGAGTGTGGTGTGATTGGCAGGCCATCTGCATCAAACAGGCACCTACAATTAAGATGATTAATTTACTTTTCATGGTTATTTTGTTTTTTTATGATACAAATTTGGAATGTTGATGAGTCAGAATTAATTACCTGGGTAACAAGAATGAAAAAATAAATTTTTCTGTTACCTGCTTTCGATCAACTGAGATTTTTTGTTGGAGGATATTGACATGATAGATGGTAAACTAAAACATGCGGACATTGGATATGACAGGCGATGAATTCTTAAGAGCACCTGATCAGCATTTCAGAATCTATATGGTTGATATTAATTTTTTTGAATAAGCAATAATGCATGCCCATCCTGGTCTCGCACCAAGAGCTGTTTTCCGATTTTGCCGTCTTCGTTTCTGATTTTGGATATGATTTTATAATTCTGATTTTGCAGTTTTTGTACAACAGGTTCTAATTGATCAACGGTTATTTCAGTTTGATAATGCCATAAATCCCAAGGTTGGCTTTCGGTTGGAAATAATCTTCCTCCTCTGGGCGTGATGTAGTTTAAAAACTCTACTCCCATGCCCGAGGGTGCTTTCAATCCGGTAATATCTAATCTTGCCCCAAACACCTGATTGAGATGTTCTTGTTCGGTACCATAGTTTTCAGAATGTCCTGCCACTAC
>CALMKY010000258.1 GCA_937867195.1 uncultured Saprospiraceae bacterium
TTTCATGTATTCTGCATAATCGAGTCTTTTCTTTTCACCTGTTTTCTTATAAGTGGCATCGGCAAATTCGATTTTGGCTTCCTGGGCTGCCTGCAATTCCGCTTTTCGCGTATTGCGTATGTCAGCACCGGCTTTAAACGCTCTGAAATCCCATAATGGCTCATTAGAATAGGTATTGCGATGGGTAAACCAAGCGGTCAAAGCCAATCCTCCCAACATCAGGATCCATCTCATGGGAGCACTGAATAATTGATGCCTGACACGAGACCAGATCAAAAATATCAACCCGGGGACTAATAGAAACACATCTTTAAAAAATGAAATTTTAGGATCAAGTTTCAGAAAATCTCCAAAGCATCCACAATCACTGACACGCATTTGATTTTTATCATAGTCTCCCCAGGCCGAAAAATCAAAGAAATTTTTATCGGAAGGTACATAGCCTGTCAAATAGGTAAATCCGGTAAGGATCGTAAAGAATATCAATAAAATAAAAAACACCCATGAAATAAATCGAGGTGCAAAGCCAATGATCAATGCCAAACCAACCAATATTTCCAACCAAATCATTCCGATAGAAAATCCAATAGAATACCTGGCCATATAAGGAAATACTCCCGATACAAAACCCATCCAGGTGGGTTTGATGGTCTGCTCGAAAGCAGCAAAATACTGCTCCATTTTAAATGCAGTACCCATCGGATCTACAGCCTTCACAAATCCGGAAAACAAAAACCAGACACCACAAAAATTCTGAAGCCAGGATACAAACCATGATTTAGGCTTTTGGATAAAGCGCCGCATCACGACCGTCAACAGTGCACCGGCAATAGCAAACGTGATAATAAGAGTAGATAAGGTCATGTCAGGTAAATTTTATTAAAAATTTGGATTTTGACTTTCGTGTAGTAAGATCAATGCAAAAATAGAATAATTCATAATGTCCATATAATTGGCATCGATCCCTTCCGAAACAAGGGTGTTGCCTTTTTTGTCTTCAATTTCCTTTATTCTAACCAGTTTCATCAGGATTAAATCGGTCATCGATGAGACTCTCATGAATCGCCAGGCTTCGTCATAGTCATGATTTTTAGACTGCATAAGCGAAAACACCTTTTGGGCATACTGGTTATAGAGTGAAGGAGCATTTTCTTTATTCAACGGATCAGTATATTCATGCTTTTCGCGATCGAGCTGAATCAACGCCATGATACAATAATTGATAATCCCTATAAACTCTTGCTCGATGCTGTCGACGATTTTTTGATTTTGCTTTTGATCTATCGACCGGATCCGGCCTGCTTTGATATAGATTTGATCCGTAAGGGAACTGGGTCTCAACACCCTCCATGCCGTTCCATAATCCTGATTTTTCTTTAGGAATAAATCCCTGCACTCCTGCAAAACAGACTGATACTGACGATCCGTTTTATTCATATTACAAATGTAAGTAAGGGAATCAGAAGATTTTCTGAGGCGATTGCTATTACAAATTCTTTAACCCAAATTTGTAAGAAAGGGAATTTGATTAATTTTAGAAGAAGGTAACCGAAAATTCCATTTTCAGGATCATACTTCTGAAAATATGCTCATCAGAAAGACCACACCCAACCCGGGCAAAAGTAAATTATTTGACACTTACCGATAGATGCTAATCTGACTTTTTACCGGTGAAAAAGAATTTTCGGCTGATAGAGAAAAATGCAACCAACACCCAGACCACATTTACCATCATGGAAGGAATCGAATGATGATAATAGGTATTCAGAATTAAGAAAATACTTCCGATAATATTCAATCCATAATACATCTTATCATCGACAGAAATGACTTTATTCATACTCAAGGCATACGCCACGATCACCATTACAGAACCTATCCAGCCAATGATTTCAATCAGCATATAACAAAGCAATATCGTAAATAATTAGGAATTGAAGGATAGGTCTTCGCACAACAGGTATTCTTGTATACCTCCTGCCGGGACATCCCAAACACTCAAAAAACGTACCGACGATTATTTCTTTTTCCCCTTTTTATCGGAAGGTGTTACGGCCGGTTTCAATAAATCATTCAAACCTTTTATTGCCGTACGATAGGTATTGGAAGAGTCTTCCTTAAAATAAACTCCGGCATTCGCTGTGGAAGCAATTAAAAAAGGTTTTAATGTATCACCCGACGGGTATACATCGATTTTTATAGGTGCATTACTCGATTCGATATGGATAGAATGAATTGGATTAGCTACCGAAGCCTGATCTAAGATATCCGATCCACTTAAATTTTGAAGACTGTTGACGTAATTTTGAACTAAAGACGAGTCTGCCGCATGACCATCTATCAACCACATATTATTTTCTTTAGTGATTTGATGAGCATTTGATCCGGACTGTATCGTAACTTTATTGATTTGCCCGGCATCCGCTTTGGAAATGGTTTTATTTCTGAAATTAGCAAAATTCACATTGAAGGTCATACTTTG
>CALMKY010000259.1 GCA_937867195.1 uncultured Saprospiraceae bacterium
CATTTCTACGTGCCTCCAGCTGGAACATTACATGGAATACTATTAATTCATATTCTGCATACCATTTTGCATACCTTCCTGTTGGCTCTTCATATTCTGTCTTTTAAATAAGGAAACATCCATTTTACCAAATCGATATGAAAAGTTAACCCGGATCATCTGCGGGTTATTGAGCCTGTAATACGACTGACTGAATCCTTCACCATAAGAATACGTGGTATTGCTCCGGGTGCGGAAAATGTCATTCACATTTACAGAAATACTGGCTGCATCATTTTTAAGGAAGGTCTTTTTAACGGCAAAATCAACTCCGTAAAACGCTTTGATATAACCTTGTGAACTACTTTGTGCCTGCATCATCTGAGGACCACCCATAAATCCCTGGTTAGAAGTAACCGGGCTATTGGTTTTACTTTGGAAATCACCTGACAATTGGATAGTCCATTTATCACCCAGGTTTAAATTATTATTGAGCTTGGCAAAGCTGGACCAAAGAGCATCATTGCTTTTCGCATCGAGGTTATTGGTATTGATTTTGGAATTATAAAAATTTAGGTTAGCGGTCAAATCCCACCATTTAGCGGGTTTAGCAGTCTGCGTAAGTTCGAGCCCGTAGGTATTACTTTGATTGGCATTGACAAATGTATTGATCAGGTCAAGTCTACCCGTTACCGGATTGATCTCACGGCTTAAATACCGGGTAATCAAGTTATCAGAATGCTTGTAATAAATGGTGGCCAAAAATGTATTATCACCCTTTGACTTACTGTACGACATCTCTGAAGATAAAGTAAACTCCGGTTTTAAGTCAGGATTTCCGCGTGTAATATTTAAGCTGTCGGTATAGTCAATAAATGGAATTAATTGGAAAAAGTTAGGTCGGTTGACTCTGCGGGTAAGGCTTACCTGAAATTGTTGTCCTTTACCCAATTCCTTGCTTAAGAAAATGGAAGGGAAAAAACTAAGCGGATATTGGTTTTTAAATGTCTGACCTGTACTCAATAAATTTCCTGTATAAAACGAACTCTCAGCTCTCAAGCCTGCTTTGTAAGAAAATGCATTTCCCGCCTTACCGGATACCGATGTATAAGCTGCAAATACATTGTTTTTATTGGTGTAATTCGTAGATGCAGACAGTTGTTGTACGTATTCTTGAGCACCAATGCCCTTTAAAAAGTTATTGTTCAGGTTTTTAATAGAGCCCAACTGAGCTTTGACACCCATTTCCAAACTTCCTTTATTTGGCAATGGTTTTACATAATCTGATTGAAAATTAATAAACTGATTGCTGCCAAAGCCATCTGTCTTTTGATATTTGGAAGCGGCGATTGCATTATCCGTTGTAAAATAATTGGTGGTAGCCAGGCTATTGTTATTATTCTTACCTCCGAAGATATGTAAGTCCATGGTCCATTCTTCACCTTCTTTCGGGAAAAGATGTTTGATACCAAATTGCAAAGGATTACCATGAAAGTGTCTGGATGACTCGGATACGCGTTGGCTGTAATTGGTAGCGCCGGTAAAAGAAGTCTGATAAATATCCGTAACATCATTGGGTTTAAATCTGCCGTCCATCATAAGAGCTGCAAAAGATAACGTCGTGCGATTCGTAATGAAGTAATCAAATCCTAAGCGACCGAATGCCATGCCGCCATGATTGCGATTATGTATGTTTTGCATCGTTTCCATCGTTATACCATTGATATTATCCTGGCGATCAATGCTACCGGTGGTCCTGTTGCGCATTTGATTGGTCATGCCCATAAAAGAAAAATTAAATTTATCCTGGCGGACATTAAAATTGACCATAGCATTCCCTCCACCGAATTTGTCTGCTCCTACATTGATATTCCCATTATAGCCTGATTTCTTATTTTTCTTTAAAACCAAATTGAGAATGCCGGCATTCCCGCCAGACGCATCAAATTTTGCGGAAGGATTGGTCATGACTTCTACTTTCTCAATCGCGTCAGCAGGGATTTGATCTAATGTTAATGTCGTCGGCCGGCCATCTATAAATAATGTCGGTGCAGCATTGCGCAGTTTTACATTACCATCGATATCGACCTGGAGAGATGGTACATTGCGCATGATATCGACTGCCGTACCTCCTGTTGATACAATATTCTTCTCAACATTAAATACTTTTTTGTCAATGCTCATTTCCATCAATGCTTTAGTAGCCGTAACGGTTACTGTCTGCAGGTCTACTGCATCGGATGACATTTTTATATTACCCAGGTCTTTATCCATATTACCCATCATCTGACCCATTTTACTAAAATCAGGTGCAGTACCCGGCTTTGGAGGAGTCATTTTGCCATCCATTTTCATTTCAAACTTGATGGGGATCTCCGCGACATGCCGAAGCCCGGGATCGTAAAACGATTTTGCACTGGCAATGATCTTGTC
>CALMKY010000260.1 GCA_937867195.1 uncultured Saprospiraceae bacterium
TTGCCCGCAAGACAGTATTTTTAGCCTTTTAAACTAAGGTTCATTTTGAAAAAACTATTTCAAATACGAAGGAGTCTGATTTATTCTTTTTTACTTTTTAGTTTGTATTCAGCATCACAGGATCAGCAATATATCGATGCCAGGAAATTTATAACTTCTTTGGCTGCTACATCTGGTGCAGAACAGCAAGAAATCCAAACCAAGATTAAGGAGATCAACTGGAAAATTGACTCCTTGAAAAAAAAATATTCTAATCATCCTTCTCTAAAGACAGACCAAGAGCTCTCCTCCTCAAAGGAAAGTCTTCGATTCATGCAAGTTGATCTTAAAAATAAAATGAAAACCGGAAAACATTTTAAAGAGATGCTGCTATTGGATGACAGAAGTTTATGGACAGCCGTGAAGAAGGAATTCCCAGACAAAAATTTTCTGAACGAGCGCGGAATGGATCCAAAAACAATGGCCATCCATGACCAATCCGACGATAAAACCAGGCGAGCAAAAGATAAATCCACCCAAACCTCACCTTCTCAACCACATATCGACGCAACAAACCTGGATCATTCAATTAAAGATAATCAAGCCGGGACTCAAGCGAATTCCATCCAAATCAATGCGAATAGAGATAAAGAGAAAATCGAATCTTCGTTAAGAGACCGAACGCTGTACGATTGTTTAGAAACCACCTATGTACCGTTTGTTTGCAATCCCAAAATCAATGGACCCGTCAAAACCCTTGTACCCGAATTGCTTTATACCTATACTCCTGAAGAAATTAAAAAATACCTGAAAGGCAATATTTACGAAAAAGGATTTGCCTTCATTGGCCAGGAGCCAGGATATACGTACCTTCAATTAAATATCGAAATCGCCTCGACACAGGCTTTGAGTCAATACGGATCTTTAAATAAAAGTTTTATATCTCTTAAGCTGATCAATGGAGAAGAAATAAGATTGGTGGTCGGTCGATTTGATAATGGCAGCATTGACAACGACAAACGAATTACGTTACTTTCCGGTGTCTATTACCTTGAAAAGAAAGACGAAAAAGCTTTATTGACCTCCGAAGTCGATACCATGCGTCTTCATTATGCCTCCGGTTATGAAGATTTTACTATTTTCAATACAGATTTTTTTATTCGCCAGCTAAACTGCATCAATAGTATCAAATAATGTTAGGATTAAAGCTACCTACGGATCCACGCTGGGTCAATCTGGCATCAAAAAATATAGAAGATATCCTGACCGATCACGCCTATTGTGAACAAAAAGCAGCTTCATCCTGCATTTCACTGATCCAGCAATATCCTGAAAAAACTGAAATGGTCGACTCGGTAGCGCCTATCGTGACTGAAGAATGGGGCCATTTTAGATTGGTCCTGCATAAATTAAAAGAGAGAAATTTAAAACTAGGCAGACAAAGGCCGGACGAATATGTAAACCAATTGCTCAAATTTTTAACTAAAGGTGCAACCCGCCTGGATCATTTCATCGACAGGCTACTGATTTGTGGAATGATCGAAGCCCGCAGCTGCGAGCGTTTTAGATTACTTTCAGTACATTTACAAGATTCGGAATTAAGAGAATTTTATCATACTTTCATGGTTTCGGAAGCAGGTCATTACAGATTATTTTTGGATTTAGCGAAGACGTATGGCGATCCGGTAAAAGTACAAGCAAGATGGCAGGAACTATTAATCTACGAAGCAAACATCATGTCCAATCTCAGCCTTCGGGGAGACCGGATGCATTGACCATTT
>CALMKY010000261.1 GCA_937867195.1 uncultured Saprospiraceae bacterium
TATACACATCTGTAGGAGTCAATACATCAAAAGATTGATCGGTGTAGACATGATATTCGCCGGGTTGCAATAACACATTGGAGTAAGTCTGCTGTACCAGGTTTATTGACTTTCCAGTGGCTAAATCATACCAGATACCGGCTTTAGGAAGTGATAAAGTAGTGGTGATGGGAATGATATCAAAATTGCCCACTACATAAACATTTAAATTGTCATTTGCCGTATAACTTAGCCATTTTACTGAACCAGCCAGGCTGTACGTATTTGCATTGGAAGCCAGTTGCCATTCCTTTGTATTTCTAAGTTTAAGTAATTTACTATACCATAGATACAATGATTGCCGGGCGGTATCCCGAAGATAATCCCATCGGATGGGTTTATTATCCAATCGACAACTATTATTAATGTTTCCTCCTGTGCATTGATTGATGGAGTAATCGTACCCCAATTCACCGAATTGCCATATGAGTTTCGGTCCGGGAGACATGATGAAAAATGAGGTTGCTAATTTCATCCGATCCAAGGCCGTCTTAGCATCTTTTGTATTATAGTTACTATTGTTGTTTCCGAATTGTTTATTCTTATACATGAGCCGCTCCTCGTCATGGCTTTCCATATACGATACCAGAGAAGGTTTTGACCACCCTCGTTGACTCGATAAGGATGCCTCAAAATTAGAAGTACCGATATAGCCCATCGTTGCTTCATTATAATTAAAGTTTGCATTACCCCATAACATCATTCCGTAATCTGAAAGATCTTTTTCTTCTGAATTATCTGCAAAATGCTCAAGGATAACATAAGATCCAGGTGAATATTTTTGACAGCTATCAAAATATTGTTTCCAAATAGCTACCCGTGAGGCATCGTATGCTCCAAACGCAGCTGCATCACTACCCGTATTTTTCTGTGTAAATCCTTTAGATAAATCAAACCGATAACCATCCATATTGAACTGTTTTAACCAATACTCCATCACACGGGTAGCGAAATATTTCGTATCAGGACTTTCGTGATTAAGATCGTTGAATACATTGAATGGGTGTCGGGCAACCGGATTAAACCAAGGATTGTCAGCCGAAGGTCGTTGATTATTGCCATCCCAATACAAAGCCGCCAGCGGACATGAATTCGTTGCATGATTCAGTACCATATCGAGGATTACTGCAATTCCCCTTCCATGACAAGAATCAATAAATTCTTTAAGTTGAATATTTGATCCATAGTATTTATCCACCGCAAAATAAAAATCAGGATTGTATCCCCAAGATAAATTGCCTTCAAATTCATTGATGGGCATGAGCTCAATGGCATTGATACCAAGTCTATTAAAATACGGCAGGGTATCTATCAGAGTTTTGAAATCATGATTGGCTACAAAATCCCTCAACAAACATTCGTAGATTACGAGATTCCTGGATTCCGGTCTTTTGAATGTATTCTTCCAGATATAATGATCCGAATTTGTTTTCACTACCGATACGATTCCGGAAGTCTGACCTACTGGATATGGCTTTAATCCGGGGTAAGTATTGGCAGAAATAAATGCATCATTGGAAGGATCCAGTATTTTCTCTGAGTAGGGATCCGCAATTTTCAAAATTCCGTCTATAAAATATTGATAACTATATTCAATATTGGGTTGTAGTCCCTGGATGCGTATCCACCAGGATTTGTTATCCGGCGCCAGATTCATTTGGTATTGTAATCTATCGATCCAATCAGAATTGGGAAAATCACCTATCAAGGAAATTTTAGATTTGCCCGGCGCTATCAATACTAACGTCAGAGCCGTATCACCGGGTTCACGATTGATCCCCGGCTTCACATTCGGAGGCAATGGTCTGGTTACTACGTTGCCACTGATCACAAACGAAAATGAATCCCGTATACTGGAGACTCCATCATTTGCTATTCCGGTAACTGTATAATTTCCCGATGAAGTAAATGTCAAGGTTGTACTTACATTATCTTTATTGAAAATCGATTCCTGTACAACTCCATTGACCAAAATTTGCAGATTGGAAGGCTTACTGCTTACCAATTTTACCGGGAGTACATCACTGATATTGAGTTTGATCAATTCTGGAGTAAGATTATAAAATGGTTGTAACGGTGGGAGATCAAATCTCACCGAAAGCGACTCATCGTATACCGGTATATACATATCGCTGCCATCTGAATTGCGTTGTACAGCACAATTATTGCATCCTCCTTGTCTAAACAGGATGGCAATCCTTATGATTTTTTCATTTGAAGGTACTCCGAAAAAACTGCGAATGTTTTTTATTGTGTAGGCATATTGATTATTACCCAATGAAATGGACTTGGATGCTGCCTCGCTGGCTCCCCAGGTAAATGGCGCGTACTTCCAGTCGGTAGAAGTCTTGCTATTGGATGTGAT
>CALMKY010000262.1 GCA_937867195.1 uncultured Saprospiraceae bacterium
ACCATCCCTGGCTGTATAAGCAATAGTGGAAGTCCCAATATTAAATGCAGTCCCACTGGCATCGGTGCTTCCAGAAGTTATGGTCGACCCGGTGATGCTATAAGTAAGAGAGGTGACTCCACAATTATCTGTTGCGGTAGGTGCCAAACTAGTCAAAATTGCTTTGCAATCATTACCTGCTTTGACGGACTTATTGGTCGGGCAAATAATTGTCGGAGGTAAATTATTGATGGTAACTGTGAAAGAACAGGTTTTAGTCAAGCCTACATTGTCCATCGCAGTATAGGTTACTGTCGTTACTCCCATATTAAAATTAGTACCACTAACATTGTTTATCCCGGTAGCCACAGAAGTTCCGATGGTGGCTCCGGTTTTAGTCCAGGTTAACTTAGTTATAGTACAAGGGTCGGCGGTAACCGCAGCAGGAATGGTAGGATTCATGGAACATTGATTGGCAGCCGGTGTAAAAGTCTGATTTACCGGGCAAGTCAATACAAGCTGGTTTGAATCTCTTACCTTGATTAGCTGAGTACACCTCGATACATTCATACAGCTATCAGTCGCTTTATAAATTCTATAGACATCTTTCCATTTTAAGCAAACAGAATCTGCTGCGGGTACAGAATCTTTAACCCACATTTTCAACGCAAATTTTTTCAATCCAAATGTATCCATGGCCATGACCAAAGAGGTATCGGGAACCGGTACAGCGGATACGGTTATCATTGGAGGACAGCTTATGACCGGTGGAATGGTATCTTTTGTGAAAAATATAATTAATGTATCTGTACACGGTGTCACGTAAGAAGGGCCGACGAATGGCTTTACAGCATAATATAATCCAGAATTAGTTGCTTGCGTAACCGATGTGAACGAGCTATTAAAGTATTGCGTAAATCCTGGCCTTGAACTTAGAATTTGATTTAACGCATAAGGACTACAAGCAATAATGGTTGTATCATTTGGCAAAGGACATACCGGTTTGTCTACGATGACCGTGCTAGCACCAAGCAATGGGCAACCAAATGCATCCAGGCCGGTGGGTGAACTTTTTGTTGATCTGAAACCTTTTGAAGTTTGACCATAGAACGTTACATACGCTATATTCTTAATTTCATTACTGCATTTAAATATGGTACAATCGTCTGTGACTTTTATCTTGAATTTTACTTGTGTCAAACTATCAATTCCCATATTAGAGAGTTTGCCACCTACAGAGCCATTTGCACCATTACCAAGCCTTATCAATATATTATTACCTGCTGAATTAAAATCAGCCTGATCATCACCGATGGCATCTGTTTTAACACTGCTATTGGGTCCCGTAGTAATATTGATAGAACCGGGAACATAAATAGCAGCACCATATAAACTATCAATTAATTTAACGCTATCAGCGGGATCAGTTCCTTTATTTGCCACATTGATGCAAACCAGCAACGTATCTCCTAATTTCACAGTCCCCCCGTTTAGATCAACAAATGTTTTTTCGGTTACGATATCCGGTTCGAATACATCGATTTGGGTAGCCACCACGACAGGTGCATAGACATCGCCGGAGGATTTAAATCTAAATGTTGCACTACTTGCACTATTTCCAATAAAATTTTTGGTGGTGTTATTGGGAGTTATAATATCATTATCGAAACCAAGGGCATTTTGAAAGCTTGGATTTCGAACAATCTCATTATTGTTAATACGAATACTACTGTTTAATTCATTATTGGCAAGATTCGATGCATCCGATAGAGGTAAAAATGTACCAGCTCCATTGAACAACATACTATCACCTGTAAGGTTCCGATCGCCTTCAAATGCTGCAATACCGATGCTTATATTTACTGCGGCAGGGCTCGGCGGAGTAAAAAATCCTGAAATCGGGATGTCAACCGGAGTACCGCTTTCATTGGCTGTCCCCTTAAATAAAGTCATTTGCCTTAATGGTTTGAGGGGGTCGGTATAGATGACCCACATAGACCATCCACCGCAAATATTAGAAACAGCATTTCGTAACTGCTCATTTGCTACTCCATATGTACCCGCTCCACCTATGGATGATCTCACAAAATTGGTAACATCTTTGTAGGATGTATAAACAGCCGTGGTGGCATTGTCATAAGTCACATCGGCTTTGAGTGGAATATAACCGATAGAACCAGGTGTTTTAAACAAAATGGAATCACGTTTGGACCAATTACTCCCCAACGTATTGTTTGTGCTCACCAAAGAACCTCCCCAAACCAACAACGCAGAAATTACACCACATCCTCCTGTAGATCCTAGGGTAAGGTTGGCCGTGCTGGAATTGTACGTAGAAGACAAACCGTCCACATCAATGTACTGCATCGTAAAGTCATTATTGTTTGCATTAAATGCGTGTGGCCCGGGAGGAGCAGCATTGACGGCGGCCGTACATCCTGAAGTTGCTGAATTACAGGTCAGCATCGTGTTGGCGGCAAAAGTTATTTCACCCCGTTGGGTTATTTGCCGATCGACAGTAAAGGGAACTATTAATTGAGCTTTAACAGAAATAAAATAAAATACCAAAAGCCCACCTATTACCCATCTTATCCTTCTCATTAAATTTTGACTTAGTATAAATATAAATGGCTAGTATTGAGATCTAGGAGTAAAGATAGCCTGATCAATACATTTTACATTATTATTATACTAAAATATTTAATTTTAATATATATAAATTCAATTTCATATGAATACATATTCATTTTATTATTCATATGTTTAATGAACTCTGATTGCATGTAAATTCAGACTGATTTTACTTTTCGAATTTAAAGCAGGATGATGTATTATAACTTATTATGTAAATTTATTTATGGAAAAACGCAAATTCCTCAAGACGCTGACCGGACTCGGTCTTACTTCGACTGCATTTTATACCAATCTTGAAAAGATCATTGCCAGTCAAACCCATCGCTCTGATATCGACCTGGCGGCGGATGAAGACTATTGGTCATCTATCCGCAATCAGTATAAACTTAAGCCAGACTACATTAATCTCGAAAATGGTTTTTATTGTTTCTTGCCCAAACCCATTTTAGATAAATACATTCAGCAGGTCAACAGAATTAATTATGAAGGGTCATGGTATATGCGCAAACATCGCTTCGACGATAACCTCGAGATCAGAAAAAAATTAGCTAATCTGATCGG
>CALMKY010000263.1 GCA_937867195.1 uncultured Saprospiraceae bacterium
ATGATCCTTTATTTTTAATATCACGCCTTCTATTTTTGTACCGCCCAGATCGATGCCCCATTTTAATTCTGACATATCTTGATTCTGTAAAAATGCCCCAAATTACTAACTTTAGTGCTTACTTCTTTTCTTATGTGTCTTCGTTATACTTTTATCATCGTCATACTTTTTTTATCGTGCGCGATTAAACCACCCAAAGAATCAGGTCCTTTTAAAACATCCGATCTGGTCGAACTTATCAAATTGGATCCGAGTTTTAAACTTGATATCCGGTATGCTTCTACCAATAATTTTGTAGGAAAGCCGGTATATTCTGAATCAAGAGCTTTCTTACAACGACCGGCAGCAGAAGAACTTGTTAAGGTCAACCAGGAATTGCATTCTCTTGGGTATGGTTTATTGATCTTTGATGGATACAGGCCTTGGTCTGTAACGAAGCTGTTTTGGAATATCACCCATGGAAAACAAAGAAAGTTTGTTGCTGACCCCCGGAAGGGTTCCCGTCATAACCGAGGTTGTGCTGTCGACCTCAGTATGTTTGATCTGTCTACCGGTAAAGAAATCGAAATGCCGGGAACTTATGATGAAATGTCTGAGCGATCATACCCATACTATAAAGGCGGCACCGAACAGCAACGAAAGATGCGTGATTTACTGCGTAAGTATATGGAGGGGCATCACTTTTCCGTATTTGAATATGAATGGTGGCATTTTGATTATAAGGATTGGAAATCCTACGGTATCCAGGACATCCCCTTTAGCGAAATTAAATAAAGATCCCTGAAATCCGATCTTTATAATTTTGTGCAACCGCGGGTGCGGATAATATTAATCAAGAATCTAAATTAAAATTTATAACCAAACGAAACACCAGCCCAATAAGGTATAAAACCCCACGATCCAAATACCGGAGTAATGGTTGCTCTGAAAAGGAATCCTGATTTCAACGGTTGAAATCGATACCCAAAATTCAGATGACCAAATGAGCCGGTAAAATTAGTACCGCTCCCATTAACGGAAGTCAATAAAGGTGTGATTCCAACACCCAATTCAAAATAATTTCGCGTTTCTTTACCTAACAAATAATTCAGGGTAACCGGTAAAAAAGCAGCCCCTGAACCTTCAATACTAAAGCCACCAAATCCGATCCTTGCACCCAATCCATTTTCCTGCTTCATAAACCGTGTATCGAAATTAAATGATGCCAGGCCTGCGCCACCTAATTCAAAATAGATCGATTTTGCCTGACCGTTCACATGAGAGCAAAAAGCTAAAATCAAGATCGAAATCAAACTGAGTCTTTTCATAATCATACGAATTTGTGATGTCCTTGCAATATAATTCAAGGGAGTACAGGATGTACTGACCAAAGGTATATAATTCAATGACAAGTCTTATTCCAAGGCTGAAATAAAAATCGAAAATTGCATATGAAGCAAGCACTTAAATTTCGTTTATACAATATTAATCCTTATTCATGCGTATCATCATAATTACCCTGACCATTTTTACGTTTACCTTTTCCTTAGCCCAGAACTACAAAAATCCGATCTTATCGGGCTTTTATCCCGATCCGAGCATATGCAGGGTGGGTGAAGATTATTACCTGGTTACATCCTCGTTTGCCTACTTTCCAGGGCTCCCCCTGTTTCATAGTAAGGACCTGGTCAGCTGGCATCAGATCGGGTATGCTATGAATCGCAAAGAACAATTAAATCTTGATGGAGCACAAGTGAGCCGGGGATTGTTTGCTCCCACCCTCCGTTATCATGACGGAGTATTTTATATTGTATGTACGTTAGTAGATAAAGGGTGCAATTTCGTTATTTCATCTAAAGATCCAAAAGGACCCTGGAGCAATCCCACCTTTATCCCGCAAGTAAATGGTATAGATCCAAGTTTATTTTTTGATGACGATGGTAAAGTTTATCTTACCTTCAACAGCATTCCCCCTGATAATATCTCGTTATACAATGGACATCGGACCATCAGGATGTATGAATTTGATGTCCGGGAAATGAAGGTAAAAGGAGAAGAAAAATTACTGATCAATGGTGGAACTGATATCCAGAAAAAACCAGTCTGGATTGAAGCACCACATTTACTCAAAAAAGATGGTTGGTATTATTTGTATTGTGCAGAAGGTGGAACAGAATACAACCATAGCGAAGTCGTATTCCGGAGCAAAGATATAAATGGGCCTTATAGCCCGTACGATAAAAATCCAATACTTACTCAACGCACTCTGGATCCTTCCAGGCCCAGTCCTGTTACATCGACCGGACATGCCGATTTGGTAGAGACTGCAGAAGGAGATTGGTATGCAGTATTTTTGGGATGTCGGCCTTACGAAGGAAATCATTACAATACCGGTCGGGAAACATGGATGACACCTGTAAAATGGATAGGCGGTTGGCCGATCATCAATCCTGGTCATGAAACGGTTCAATATGAATATCCTGTACCAAAAATCAAAGCACCCGTGTTTACATCAAAGGTCAATGAATTTGCAACCAATCAGACATTTTATGATCATTTTGACGATACTGTATTAAATAATCGATATACATTCTTGCGCACACCGGTGGTTGATTTTTTCAAAGTCAGAAAAGGATACCTCGATATGAAATTATTACCCACGACATGTGATTCACTGCATCCTATTGCGATGATCGCAGATCGCCAAAATCATTTAAATGGTTATGTGATGACCAGGCTATTATTTAATACATTGAATGAAAATGAAAAAGCAGGTCTTATTGTGTTTCAAAACGAAAAACACTATTATTATTTGTGCAAATCCGCCGTCAATCAAGTCCCGGTGGTACAACTTTGGAAAGGCCCCGGTAAGGATAGCGTGATGCATCATGCCGATTTATTGGCATCCGTTCCTTTGCAAAATCACAATAATGCCCTTCAGCTCAAAATCGAAGTAAATGAAAAAGGCTATTCATTTTATTATGCGGTCAATCGGGACAAATGGTTATTGATCAGGTCATCGTTGGATCGTACATTTCTGAGTACGGCTACAGCTGGTGGATTTACAGGATGCATGTATGGCATGTATGCTACAAGCAATGGTCTGCCCACAATGAATACAGTGAGATACGATTGGTTCGAGAGAAAGTAAAAAAATCTTCTTTGACTTCCCAATTTTAGTAATACTGTACAGTGTAAATTTCACCCAGGCATCATCGTGGTCTATTCAAAAAAACAAATGGATGATCCCACCCAGGTAAATCCGGCATTATACCGTACCCCGATCATTTTTCCTTTACTCAACCGAGCCAGATTATTTACAATCTGTGGTCTTTTATCAGGCCCGTCTTGAATCACCATCATCCTGATTTCACATTTAGCCGGCACATCGGGGGTGATGACGGTCGGGTGATAATGCACTTTCTTTTGTAAAATCCAATTCTCAGGATCCTTCACTGCCTCGATATCAGACCTGGCAATATCGATTTTGACACCCATCCCTGCATATGAATACAGTGGTTTGAGGACAAAATTACTCAGGTCGTCGGGTATTGATTTTAGTTCTGATAAAAAAGTCGTCTCCGGCACATAATCACTTTTGATAAAAGGCATCGAGTACTTGGAAACCCTGCAAAACCAATTGGGATGTGGTATCCAGGTCACATCAAACTCTTGCCGAAGGTCGATACTGTCTACCTTCATCGAGAAGAACTCTTCAAAGATGAGCCGATTATAAATTCGAGAAATGTATTGTCGCTTACTGTCCTTTTCATAATAAAGCTTTTTACCATCTTGCTTAAGTTTTGTGACGCAGACAGCCTCTATACCCAGTATTTTTTTAGTGGCTGCAAAGTCAACCTTGGTCTTTTGCTCTTCCGGTTTATGATCTAATAAGATGACCTCTTCTTTAGGAGAGTCTCCGATAATGACTTTTTTTAATAGCGAGATATAATGTTCTTCATCGATATCGATATAATTATTTAAATATTCCGGCAAGCCAAAAGCTTGTTTGATTGCATTCGCCTGAGCTACCTGGAAACAAAACAAGGATGGGAAACCCTGCATCTCAATTAACTGTGGTATGAGCCGTCCGTGATCGTCTTCACAAACCCCAAAGTCATAAATCAAAATGGGGCTATATCCGGGATCACCGGGAAAATGCAAATGCTCCGGGATCGCTCTATCTGAAAATTTATAATAATCACGGGTATCGGTGGCATCGATCAGGTCATTACATGCCTGTACAAGCTTCACTTTAAAATCATGTGGGATAAAAACAGGGGTTTCGGCCAAATGGAATAAGGGAGCTTCGCCTGCATACTTCTCTACTAATTGACAATAGTGTTTGTACTTTTCGTCCGTAAAGGATTCATTGTACCAGGACCTGAGATTTCTAATCATAATTTGAAGGTACAAGGAAGTATGAATATAAAAAAGCGTATGGCTTTGATTCAGCCATACGCTTAGAGTTTATTTCTAGATTTGAAAAAAATGATCCTGTTAATAACCGGGGTTCTGTACCAGATAACCAGGCAAGTTAGATGCACCATCAATAGCTGTCTGAGGTATCGGGAATATTCTTTTGTTTTTATCTGAATTGGTTTTCTCGGTCCAGGCACTTTCATATTTACCAAAGCGGATTAAATCGGTTCTGCGATTCATTTCCCAATAAAACTCAAAACCTCTTTCACGAAGCAATAAATCCAAATCGATTTTGTCTAAGGCGGGAGCTGCTTTGGTGGCAGTACGGGAAGTTCTGACCAGGTTTACATCCGCCAGGGCTTCGGCAGCATCACCTTTGCGAAGTTTGGCCTCTGCACGCATTAAATAAACATCAGCCAATCTTAATATAACTAAATCTGCTTCACCAAAATTTCTACCGCTGACAGATTTACTACTAAACTCGTATTTCTCTACCCGATAACCAGTGCTGTAATTACTACCTTCTACCGTAAAATCAATTTTCTCGGTAAAATCTACAGGCAACGTAGGTTTGCTTCTGGTGTTATTAAAAAGCTTTCCCACTTTGAGGTTTCCGCTACTACATTTTAGAAATGCACCATTTACACGTAATAAACCATATTGTTGTCCCCGTAAAATACCTCTATTGATTTTATAATCTTTGGCTGCCACACAGGTGTCGGCCGCGTTGGAATATATCTTCATATTTTCCTTATAAAATCGAGGATCAGCAATCGCAGGATCTATTGCTCCATAAGCTTTGATCCAGGATTGATAAAAATCCGGGGTAATAGCCGGCCCATCGGTACCGTTGGCATTAGGATAATCCGCCAGCGGAAATTGATCACCGGACAGTGAAAAATAGGACATACGATTGTGACCATTGAGATCTGGCCTTTGATCATATACAAATATCAATTCTTTGTTATCATGATTATTATTACCGAATATTTCAAAATAATCCGGGGACAACGAGTATTTGGCTGAACCAATGATTTTATCGCAATATTCGATCACTTTATCCAAATCAGCTCCTTGAAAATTGACAGCACTTCCATAGAGATCGTTGTATACTCCGGCATTGAGATGCAATCTGGCCAATAAACCATATACTGCATTCTGTG
>CALMKY010000264.1 GCA_937867195.1 uncultured Saprospiraceae bacterium
TTGGCCTACCTCGAGTCAGAAGATTTTAAAAATGCGCAAGCTGCTCTGATCACTTATAATAAAAGAGTACCTCATCAAAACAGGCAGCGAATTGACCTGATCATTCAATCCCTTTCAAAATTTGATCTTGCCTGAAAATGGATTCATTAATGAGTTTGAATTGAAATTGAATGAATCAGTTTGACCCATTATTAAAAATGGCTGGAATTGCCCATTGAAAAAAATATTCGTAAGTTTAAACTCTAATAATGAAATCAAATATGAAAGAAAAATCTCGTCGCTCTGCAATTAAGACTATTACAGCCGGAGCCACTTTAATAGCCACCAATCCATTAAGTCTATCATCAGAATCTGTATCTATGGAAAAAGGAAAATTAAAAGGTAATATTCATCATTCGGTCTGCCGATGGTGTTATAATAAAATACCGCTAGACGATTTATGCAAAGCAGCCGTTAAAATGGGAATTACAGGAATGGATCTGGTTGGTCCTGCTGATTGGCCAACATTGAAAAAATACAACCTGTATTGTGCTATGCCCAATGGCGGAGAGATCGGTCTGACCAAGGGTTTTAATCATAAAGAATACCATGCTGAATTATTTAAGAAATACAGTGAGATCATCCCTAAAGTAGCTGAAGCGGGCTGGAATAAAATCATTTGCTTTTCCGGTAATCGCGAAGGCATATCTGAAGAAGAAGGTTTGGCAAATAGTGCCGAGGGATTGAAACCGTTAATCCCGATCGCAGAAAAATACAAAGTGACCCTGGTCATGGAATTGCTCAATAGCAAGGTCAATCACAAAGATTATCAATGTGATCATACCGACTGGGGAGTGAAATTATGTAAGATGGTCGGATCAGACCGGTTTAAATTATTGTACGATATCTACCATATGCAGATTATGGAAGGTGATGTGATCGCTACTATAAAAGCCAATCATGACTACATTGCTCACTATCATACCGGCGGCGTACCCGGTCGAAATGAAATCGATCAAAGCCAGGAACTCTATTATCCTGCCATTATGAAAGCGATTTTGGATACCGGCTTTAAAGGATTCGTGGCCCAGGAGTTTATTCCTGCCAAGAAAGATGCATTGGCAAGTTTAGAGCAAGGGGTAAAAATTTGTGATGTCTAGTTCTTCTGAAGCCGGATACTGAACTCTGACTTCGATGAGGTCATAATCTTTAGTTCGGAAATTTATCTATTGAAATTTACTTTATAATTATTGCCTTACCTCCTGTATGTGCATTAAACTCAGGAGCATACATACATTGCAACATGGATATACCATTGGAGAACATACCGTTTTGAGCCACCCTCAATGCATACTCTATCGTATAATTTCCCGCCGATACATGATCAATAAAGAAATTAGTCGACAGATCTTTCGTGACCTGGTAGTATCCCATTCCTCCCTGCCAATGATATCCGCTGATTATATCGATCGGTTCTAACCCGGATGCTCGCAGATCTTTCAGATGCAGATAATCCATCGGTCGATCGATTTTAAGATATAATCGCACGATCACTTTATCCCCTACTTTCAATGAAGTAAAAGGCACCAATACTTTTTTATTGCCATCGACAGATTCCACAAATAAATCCCGTGAGATTGAAAAAGATTTAGATACATCATTCGTAATTTTATCGAGATCCTGGAAATATTGCCAATAAGCCGCACCCCATACCACATGATTATTAGAATTAGAAACTTTGATAGATGCCAGGTCTTTTGTGACTTCTGATTTTTGTTTTTGAATTTTAAAATAGCCCAGGGATGGAACCACTTGTTCTGAATTTAAAACAAGCTGATTGCCTCCGATCGAGATATTAGCAAGTTTGGTATTACTGATCCAATTAGATCCATGGGACATCAACGCATAGATCGCCGAAGCCGTCGCTTTAGTACTTGACCAATGATTGGTCTGTTTGTTTTTCAAAAGCCATAGCCTCATTTCGTCCGTAAGCTTACTGTCTTTTCGGATTTCATCAAATGCTTCTATTAATAAAGCCTGGGTTTCGACCGGCATTTCAAAAAAACGATATCCGGCATCGATTTTCCAATACATCCCAAGATCGTCGTTGTGTTGAGCCCTTTCGTTGAGTGAAGACAATATATCATTGGTTGCTTTGGATTCAGGGTTCCATCTATGCAGGGCAAGTGAAATCAATCCCTGATTGTACAATCCCTGCTGAAGCCATGATTTCTCAGATTCTAAGATATAATAATTAAATGCCGATTTATCTTCGATCGGGATATCAATGTAAAAACTGCGTGCATAGAGATAATGGATCGCCATTTCATTCAATCCGATATCTTCTTTCTTCATCATCTTTCGCATCTCATTGTAATTCTTTACCAATTCGCGATCACAATAAGCCACCGCTTTGTTCAGTACCTCATCCAATACATTGTCCAATAGGCCGAGCTTTTTTAAATGCCCCAATTCTTCCACCACGTATTGTGTGATATACCAATCATCTCGCTCAGCAAACCAGGGAAAGCCACCATTGAATAATTGTCTGCTTTGTAGAATATCGATGACTTTTTGCTTTTCAGAAGCCATTCTATTTACGTCAAAAAGCAATGCAATCAGCTTTTGCTGTTCATTTTCTTTCAATGCTTCCCGCACCCAGGGTGTTTCATTCAATACAGCCGTTTTCAATTCTTCATTTTTAAACAAAGGGCTTTTAAGATCTCCTTTTGCATTCCAGGCATCGAGTACATTTTTTATTGAGGGATTGGTCTCGACAATTTTTTGAGCTAACGCATTGGCAAAATACCGATTAACTAATTGTTCGGTACATTCAAATGGAAACTCCATCATATAAGGCAATGACTGGATTGCATACCATACCGGATTGGAAGTGCATTCAAGCGTAAAGGAATGATTCACGACACCTTGTCCATTCATTTTATTGGCCATTGAAGTAAATGTCAGGTCCTTCGTTTGTCCTGCTCTGACCTGGAACGGCATCGTCTCGGTTACTAATTGACGATTGGTCATGACCGGGATTACATTTTCTTCTCCATCGATTTGTTGGCCGGATTCTGCCCATACGCGATACCCAAGCATGCCTGTATAGTCTGATGGCACTTTGATTCTCCATGTAAGAGGCATCGATAGGCCGGCAGGCACAGTAAAATCAGTCTTCAGATTCTCTAACGAAAACTTTTTGACAAGGCTTTCGTTTGTCAATGGATCAAATAATTCCAGTCTCGCTTTACCTATTAATGTCGTCTGGCTAAGATTAGAAACTTTGGCAGGGAATTCAAGAACATCATCCTGCCTTACAAATCGCGGTGCATTGGGAAACACCATAAGATCCTTTTGGGTCACAACCGATTTTTCCAAATAACCACTTTTGAGATCCTGAGTATGACCGAATACCATGAAGCGCCATTTAGTCAGGGCTTCATTCATTTTAAATTTGCAAAAATTAACTTTTAATTATAATAATTGTTTTAA
>CALMKY010000265.1 GCA_937867195.1 uncultured Saprospiraceae bacterium
TTTTAATTTCAGAAACGATGCAGGCAAAGATGCACTCGGCATTGGACTCGAAATGTTTTGTGGGAATACCGAATTGTTTGATCAACTGTCCATTCAAAATCCTAATTTTTCTTCCTATGCCAACCGAACCTTCAATAGCCGTCATTTGGCAGAGAAAATCATGACCTCTTTAGCCAGGGACGCATTGACAGGTCCCGCCACAAATAAAGTGTTGGATAATTTACTTTACCAGGGAAAAATATTGTATTTGGTAAAAAAATGGTTGCCGCGTACGGAGGATACCATCCTATTTGAATATACTGCTCCGCAAATGGCATGGGTCAAATCAAACGAACTCGATATGTGGCGTTATCTACTGAGTGAAAAACTTTTGTATAAAGTAAGTGGAAAGTCTGTTGCAGATCTTTGTGAGCCCGCACCTCATACACAGGGAATGCCACCTGAAGCACCTGGTAGGGCAGCGAATTATATCGGTTATAAAATAATATCTCAATACATGAAGAAAATGGGAGTCAGTGATCAAGCATTGTCGTTGAATACAAATTACGACCGGCTTTTAAAAGAATCTAATTATAAGCCCAGGTAATTTCTACAATATCAGTTTTGGTACAAATTTTGTACATATTATAAAAAATCTAAATCTATGGCTAAAAAACGCGCGATACCATTAGTGGATTTAAATCAATTTACCAAGGGTGAAGAAAAAGATAAAAAAACATTCATCAAAAAACTCGCTGTCGCTTTTCATGAGATCGGTTTTGTGGGAGTCGTGAATCATGGAATTCCCAAATCGCTGGTAGCTAAATTTTATGATGAATCAAATAAGTTTTTTGCTCTTCCAATTGAAAAAAAGCTGAAGTATGAAATTCAGGGACTATCCGGCCAACGAGGATATACATCATTTGGTAAAGAGCATGCAAAACACAGTAAGGTTGGCGATCTCAAAGAATTTTTTCAGATCGGTCAGGAAGTAGTCGGCAAGGATGTGATTCGCAAAGAATATCCCAAAAATGTCTATGTAAGGGAAAGACCTTTATTTCTATCTACCGGTACCAAACTGTATAAATCCTTTGAGAAATCCGGAAGTCATTTGTTAAAGGCTATTGCCATCCACCTGGGACTCGGAGATCAATATTTTACTCAGAAAATCAAGAATGGAAACAGCATCCTCCGGGCCATTTACTATCCGCCCATTTCTCAAGAGCCGGAGAGTGCGATTCGTTCTGAGCAACATGAAGATATTAACCTGATCACATTATTGGTAGGAGCTTCGGCCGGAGGTTTACAGGTACTCAATCTGAATCATGAATGGCTCGACGTCGTTCCTGAAAAGGATGAGATTGTCATCAACGTAGGAGATATGTTACAGCGATTGACTAATAATTATCTCATATCGACTACTCACAGGGTCATCAATCCTCCTAAAGAAGATTGGCATAAACCAAGATTGTCTATACCTTTTTTCTTACATCCGCGCAGTGAGATGGATCTCTCCTGTATTTCCAGGACGGTAACCGCCTCCAACCCGCTGCAATATCCACCGATTACAGCCGGAGAATATTTATCTGAAAGATTGACGGAGATCGGACTGAAGAAATAATTTTAGTAGCCGGGAATTTTGATGAAAAATTCCAGGTACTGTTTACCTTTCTGTCGGGTAGGCAGGCAGGTATGTCGTATGGTGTTGATGTTGATAATTGATTAGCAGGTGTTTCACATTCTTAAGTTTACATTGCCATTTATCCAAAACTAAGTAATTGAAAGTCAATCGCTGACGAAGTATAAATAGAAAAATTGTCGATTACTCTTAGGTCGGATATCTTATTTTGTTATTGCAAAAGTTGTTTCCAAAATCCACTATATTTGTGGTTCATAAAATTAAAAACCAAAAGAATGATAAATTTCTTAATGATATCCATGCCTGGCGGCGGTGAGTGGATCTTGATTTTTATAGTCGTACTACTTTTATTTGGTGGAAAGAAAATCCCTGAATTAATGAAAGGTTTGGGTAAAGGTATCCGTGAGTTTAATAATGCTCGTAATGCCATTGAAGATGAAATCCAGGAAGGCATGCGCGAAATCGACAAGAAAAAAGTTGACGAAAAACATTAATTCACCAGTTCAAGGCGATCCAGTATTAATTTTAATACTTTTTAACAGTAACTAATCCTGATTGCCTTCGTCATATACTTAAATTTCAACTTAACTAAAAATGAAAAAAATCTTACTTGCATTAGTATTGATTGCTTTTGCAATAAACTTTGGTAGTGCCCAGCAAAAATTCGGATACATTAATTCTGCTCAGGTACTCAGTAAAGTTCCCGAAGTCGCCATTGCTGACTCTATGGCTAAAAAATACCAGGATTCTCTTACGGCCAGTATGCAGGTAATCGTTGCAGCATTTCAAAAGAAAGTGAATGATTATCAAGCAGAAGTGCAAAAGGGAAATATGGCTCCCATTGCGCAACAAAAGAAAGAAGAGGAATTGCAAAAGGAACAAGAGAAACTTAGATCGCTCGATGCCGAGCTAAGACAAAAGTTTTCTGACCGCCGTGAAGCATTGTATAGTCCGATACTCGACAAGATCGATAAAATCGTAAAGAAGATCGGTAAAGACAATCATTATACTATGATCTTTGATTCCAGTCAACCGGGTTATCTGTATTTATCAGATAGCGATGATTTAGCACCGATGGTATTGAAGGAATTAGGTTTAGTCAAGTAACATATACAATACTTACTCAAAACATAGAAAGCCGGTTTCGAAAAAAGCCGGCTTTTTTTATTTCTGCATCAGATTTAAGCGATTCTTTAGCAAATCATATGTATTTAAATAAAAGGGAATCTTGGTGATCTGGTCTTTTCGTGTTTATTTCCGTCATTGACTTTATTTTCTTCCAAAATCAGCTGGATTTTCTCCCCAGTCTTCCGTCTCCCATTTCAGTACCGGATTAGAATAATGGTTGGTATTCAACCAGCGCAAGGCTCGATCCACGAGTATAAACAACGGTTCGTTCTTTTTATTTCTGACCAGATTGGTTTTGATGCGTTTATTTTTTACCCAGCTCATCCCGGTCACCGAATCAGAATAGATCGCTGTATGTACTCTGCCTTGATTCTGCAGTAAGGCGATAGCATGTACGATGGCCAGGAATTCACCTATATTGACGGTCCCTTCATCAAAAGGTCCCTGATGAAAAAGCTTTGCTCCGGAATGCGGATCTACACCCTGGTATTCCAGGATGCCCGGATTGCCTTCACAGGCTGCATCGACGGCGATGCTGTCTTTAAGAATGTTGTCTAATTTTTTTTTATGACTCATTCTTTTAGCTGTATTGGTTCCCATAAAAGGTCCTGCTTTAAAAGCGATCTGTGCTTCGTCCAATGAATCAAAAGCTTTGTAGCGGGCTCCCTGATAACCTTTAATCTGGGCTTCACATTTTTTCCAATCATCAAAGATTCCGGTCTTTAATCCTTCCCACACTACATAATATCTTTGTTTCTTTGCCATCCAATTTTGTACTTCTCACAAATATAATTAGATGTTGATCGATACGCATGCCCATATCTATGTCAAGGAATTTGCTACTGAATACCATGACATGCTTCAAAGAGCGTATGCCCTGGGAGTAGAAAGAATTTATTTACCCAATATTGATTTGCACTCCATTCCGGAAATACAGGCAATACAAAAACTTTCAGACAAGGTTTATCCTATGATGGGTCTGCATCCTTGTCATGTAAAGGAAGATTATCAGGAAGTACTAAATAATATATATCACGAACTAAAAGCCGGTAATTATCACGGAATTGGAGAAACCGGAATAGATCTTTACTGGGATCCGGCTACTTTGCCGCTGCAGATCGAAGCATTCAAAATCCAGTGTAAATGGGCTAATGAATTTGACCTTCCGATTATTATACACAGCCGGGATGCAACCACTATCGTCATTGAATTACTTGAAAAAATGTCAGATCGGCCATGCAGGGGGGTATTCCATTGTTTCGGAGGGACAGTAGAAGAGATCGATCGAATCAATGCTATGGGAGATTATTACTACGGAATAGGAGGGGTGATTACTTTTAAAAATGGAGGACTCGCGGAGAAAGTACATTTGATTTCAAAGCAAAAATTAGTGCTGGAGACGGATTCTCCCTATTTAGCACCTAGTCCCCACCGGGGTAAGCGCAATGAGCCGTCCTATCTTCCCCTGGTCGTTAAAAAATTAAGTGAATGCCTGAAACTGTCGGTTGAAGAAACAGAAAATCTGACGACTGAAAATGCAATCAAACTTTTTGCTAAAAACTAATTATAAAGCACGAAATTTGCACCCTGTTATTCAGGAAGGTTGCAAGAGTGGTTTAATTGGCACGCCTGGAAAGTGTGTGTACATCAAAAGTGTACCTAGGGTTCGAATCCCTAACCTTCCGCTGTAGGGATGGGATGATTCTCCGGAATTCATCCCATTTTTATTTACCAGCTAAGATTAAAAAATTAAAAAGATAATATTCAAAGATCTGCATAGGGATTGACTTGAGGTCTTAAGCTCAAGGATTACAGCCGGTTTTTTTCGATCACCCGTTCTAATTCCTCCCTGTAATTTTTGCCGATGGGTAAAAGCTTGGGTTGTCCTTTTTCTATGACTTCGATGCTGTTGCCGACGACTGCATTGATCTTATCGAGGTTGACGATATATGACCGATGGATTCTGAGGAACGTCGGCGCAGGTAGTTTTTCTTCAAGACTCTTCATCGTTTGTAATGTAATTACACGACCGGTATCCGTTTTGATAATTACATAATCTTTAAGGCCTTCGACATATTGAATTTCATTATACCGGAGTCGAATTAATTTTTTGTCGGCTTTGACGAAAATAAAATCAGGACCGCTCTCAATCACATCTTCGTCACTTGCGTGGCTGTCGGAAGTAGACATTGCCTTATTGACTGCTTTTAAAAATCGATCAAACGAAATTGGTTTCAGCAAATAGTCTATGGCATTGAGTTCAAATCCTTCTACAGCATATTGACTGTAGGCGGTGGTGAAGATTACTTTGGGCGGTTTGGTCAATGATTTGATAAATTCGATGCCGGTAATCTGCGGCATCTGTATATCCATAAAAACAAGATCGATATCGTTTTTTCGTAACGCCTCGCCTGCTTCAATCGCATTCTGGCATTTTTTTACCAGTTTTAAATCCGGCACTTTTTTTATAAATTCTTCAAGGATATCAAGAGCCAGCGGCTCGTCGTCTACGATGATTGTTTTCATTGTTTAGATTTTGTGGAATTAATTATCCAATTTCAGTGATAAATGTACGTTGTAGGAATGAGGCTGGTCTGCAATATCGATGGAGTGAGTGCCCGGATAGATTAAATCAAGCCTGCGACGGACATTAATTAAGCCGATTCCACCGGAGGGTTTGTTGGTGATGGTAGGTAAGGCATCGGTTTTACTGTTTTCAATGTAAAAATCAAGCTTTTCACCCTTCACCTCCATAGTAGCATAGACATAAGCATCATCGAGTTGCTGATTTACTCCATGTTTAAAACAATTCTCTAAGAAAGGAATAAATACCAGCGGGGCAATTTTTTGATTCCGCACTTCTCCTTTCACCTTAAAATCAATATCGACCAGGTTGCTTTGCCGCAAGGCTTCC
>CALMKY010000266.1 GCA_937867195.1 uncultured Saprospiraceae bacterium
GGGAAGGTGGTGCGGCGGATTATGCTCCATCTTTACGCTCTTCTTCCCTGATGTCTATTACTCAAAAACCAAGAGCTAATTTTAATTTTCTGGTACATACCATTTCTTATGGACGATCCGGTACTGCTATGGCTCCCTATGCAAAAGATCAAGGCGGACCCCTGGACGAAGGAGATATAGAAGCTCTGGTGCAATGGTTGCATGAAATGAGTGATGTAAAAAAGGTCGTGGAGTTATCTCCAGATCCGGTTGCCGGAAATACCGTCTTGGGGAAAAAGTTATATGATGAGCGTTGTACCAGATGCCATGGTATACATGGAGAAGGCATCACCGCACCTGCATTGGCCAATCCGGTTTTCCTGGCAACCGCCAGTGACGCTTTTTTGCGATACACTATGTCAGAAGGAAGAGATGGAACGCGCATGGCCGCTTATAAAGACAGCCTCGGCAATAAAGAAATCGATGCGCTTACATCGTATTTGAGGAGTCGTGCTGCCGGTTGGAATGCACCGGTAGGAATCAAATTGACACAGACCGAAACGACAAATTATATTTTAAATCCTTCAAGCAAAGCCCCAGTATTTACTTTGCGCGAAGGTCTATATATATCTGCCGAGCAACTTCTAAAAGCCTTGAAAGGAAATTCACGGATGATCATCCTTGATGCCCGGTCAAAAGCTGCCTGGCATCAATCTCATATTCCAGGATCCATTTCAGTACCCTATTATCAGGAAACCGATTCGATAGTTAAATACATCCCCAAGGACAGTACGTGGATAGTGGCTTATTGTGCATGTCCTCATGCTGCATCTACTGTGGTGATCAATAAGCTGCGGGAACTAGGGTATCATAACACAGCTGTACTGGATGAAGGAATATTGGTATGGGTAGAGAGAAGATATCCTGTGCAGTATGGATCTGGTCAATAAACTTTCAATTAATAAAATCTAATACTAAAAGCAACCAGTCGCTTTTTAGAAGTATTCTACCATTGCATCCTGCATCACCTTGAGATCAGACCATGCTATTTGCGGTAATTCTTCCAGGCAGACCAAACACACGAGCAGTACCACCGGTAATCGTGGTTATCAAAAAAATGATTTTGACCATTGCTATTAAATTAATGTCATCTGTATGCAGTTGATTACAATTCCTTAATCCTTATTTAATTTTTTATTCATTTAGGTTATATCAAAAAAAAATGCCCGATCAAACAGATCTGGTATTACTCAGCGTAGAATAAATATTGAAACGATTTTGTTATGAAGATTGGTTTAATGAAGATTTCCGCTGCCATTGCTTTGATAAGTAAATAATAAAACATACGATACCGGTAAATAGATGTGATAATTTAAAAATTACAATGTATAGAAAATGACTTATGGCTTACTGAGATTATTAAATTTTTTGGCAGACGAATAATGATTATATCCCACAGAATATTACTAAATTTAACGTTGCCGAAATCTTACTTCATCAACATCGATGAAAGCTCCATTTAACCTATATTATCTTTGGTTCCTTCTATTGGCTTCCTTAAATATTCATTTTACCAATAATGCAACATCACCTGTGGCGTTTAGTGCAATTTTATCAGATGAGGATGCCTTTAAAAAATTGGATAGCTCCACCAATAAATATGCTGCAGGTTTGTACCAA
>CALMKY010000267.1 GCA_937867195.1 uncultured Saprospiraceae bacterium
ATTTGTGTTTTGACGTACTGCAATACTGCGTCGATATAATTTTTAAAAGCAGTAAGATCGGCTGCATTGCCTGTTACCGGATATTTTTCTCCTGAATGACCGAAAATATAGGTGGTTTTCGATGGGAAAGTAGCCAATGCTTGATCCAGCACTTTTATCCAATTATTCATTCTGGCACCGGCAGACCTGTCAACAAAAGGATGTCTACGATTGAAAAGTAAATCGCCCATGTGAACAATATGATCTTTTTCCAGGTGAATCAAGCTGTCACCGTTGGTATGCCCGGCACCGAAATAGTGTAAACTGAAGCGGTCATTTCCGATTTTTTCGCTCCAGGTATTACTATAGGTTTGCGTGGGATACAGTTGTTTATCTTCATTATTATTTTTTTGTGCAACGGTCACTTGATTTGTTTTAGAGTTTTCGTGTGCAAGGACCCTGTTTACCAACCCTTTAAACTTGATACTGCCGGATGTATGATCACCATGATGGTGTGTATGAATTAATAATTCAAACGGGCGATTGCTTATTTTTTTAACTTCTGCTATCAGGTGGTCTGCCTGATCCGGAAACTGACTATCGATGACCACGATGCCTACTTTCGTAAGTTTAAATAAAATGGTACCACCTTTTTCAGTAAAAATACCGGTGGTCTTATTCAGCATTTGAATCTTCCATGGATTATCTACAAATAGTTTGAAGATGGAATCCACAGAAAAGACTGCAGGTATCATGAAGGTGGTATTGGCAATAAAGTTTCTTCTATCCATAATGTAAATTATATGAGGTTAAAAATAAATACGATATACAATGTACGATATACGAGGTACGATATACGAGGTACGATGAATCAAAATTTTAAGATATTGACAGCCTGAGTCCAGATCTTCAAATCTTAAATCTTTCATAGATCGTGAATCGCATGTCATGTAGTATGTCGTATATCGTAAATATCCTGTATTATCTGATAAGTTCCAAGGGTCCGCTGACGGTCTGCTCTGATCCTTGACCGCATATATAGGTCATACGATAGATATACGTGTCTTGAGGAGCCGGTTGGCCGCCATAATTGCCATCCCAACCCTGGCCGGGATTCGTATTATTATAGACTAATTCTCCCCAGCGGTTGTAAATCCATCCTTGCATTTCGCTAATACCGGTGAATTTCGGGAAGAAGGTATCGTTGTAATAATCATAATTTACCGTGATGCAATTCGGTATGTAAAAGGTCCAGCTTGGCTCGCCGCCCACTGGGGGACGTTGTGGTCCTTGCCAAACCAGGAGGTGTCATAGCCGTTAAGGCGCAGGATTTCACCGATCGCGACCGTGTCATTCTTGATGACACTGTCGTAACCGGGGTATCCGGTCGCCTGGTCGACAACGACCCCTGTCGAGACTGAATGATGATTCCGGCCGGTTAGGAGTGCGGCCCGCGTAGGTGAACGTGCCCTTCTTCGCCATGTCGCCGAGCATCGCGATGAATGGCTGCGTTG
>CALMKY010000268.1 GCA_937867195.1 uncultured Saprospiraceae bacterium
GCTTCGTCGGTGATATTGATTTTATGATAGGATTCATATTTTTCTTGAATTCCACGCAAGATCGATACACTATCCTCAATACCGGGTTCGTCAATGTAGACGGTCTGGAATCTTCTCACCAGTGCTTTATCGCTTTCAAAATATTTTTGATATTCATCTGAAGTAGTCGCACCGATGGTGTGTAATTCTCCACGGGCCAGAGCTGGTTTAAGAATATTAGCAGCATCGATAGCTCCTTGTCCTCCTCCTGCACCAATCAATGTATGGATTTCATCAATAAATAATATGACACTGTCATCCGAATCCTGTACTTCTTTAACGACTGCTTTCAATCGTTCTTCAAATTCACCTTTAAATTTTGCTCCAGCAACCAAAGCAGCCATGTCGAGCGAAAATATTTTTTTATTGCGAAGGTTCTCAGGCACATCCTGCCTTACAATGCGCCAGGCAATGCCTTCGACGATTGCTGTTTTACCAACCCCTGCTTCCCCGAGCAGGATCGGATTGTTTTTCTTTCTTCGGCTGAGTATTTGTAAGATTCGTCTAATTTCATCATCACGACCTACGATCGGATCGAGTTGCCCATTTTCGCATTTTTCATTTAGGTTGATTGCATATTTATTAAGTGCATTATAACTGTTCTCAGTGTTGGGATCATTGACCGTCTTTCCTTTGCGCAGTTCTTTAATGGCATTTTTAATACCGGCTTCGGTGGCACCATTATTTTTCAATAATTGTGCTGTCTTGTCATTACCCGTGACAATTCCGAGCACGATTAATTCCAGGCTGATAAAATCATCTCCAAATTCTTTAAGATAATTTTTTGCTCTTACCAGGGCCTGATTGCTGTCATTGGTGAGGGATTGCTTGATATCACTGCCCGTGACTCTGGGTACTGTCTGTATCAATTTATCCAGATCTAATTTCAAAGATGATGTATTGACACCACTTTTCTTCAGGATAAAATCAGTAACGGATGCATCGGTATTCATAATGCCTTTTAGTAAATGCGATGAGTCTACCATTTGCTGCCCCATTCCCTCTGCTATCTTTTGCGCTTCTAAGATACATTCCTGTGCTTTGACTGTAAATTGATCGTACGTCATGTTTTCTATTTTCTATTGGTAAATTGTTGTACAAGATATCAATTTGTACACCAAAGTGAAAAAAAGAAAATAATGTCAGCAGAAAGAAGATAACCCTGACGAAATGTGCATCGCGTCAAAAAAATCAGGAAAAAAAGTCAGGATAAAAAACCAAAAAACTAGATGAGTACATGATGCAATTCATCACGATAGGCCAAAGGTGTCTTGCCGGTAATCGATTTAAACAAACGATTAAAATGGCTTGTATTATTAAAGCCTGATTCAAAACAAACTTCCGATATGGTCATAGCGCTTTCAGATAAAAGTTTGCATGCACGGTTGACGCGGAATTCGTTGACAAAAGCTGTAAAAGTCTTACCACTCACTCGTTTGAAATATCTGCAAAATGAAGGCACTTCCATTGCCGCCACTTCAGAGATTTCTTCCAGTGAGATAGGTTGTTTAAAATTTTCCCGCACATATTCGTATACCCGTTCGATCTTATCGTTGTCTTGTTTTTTAAAAACCAATGCAGGGCCACTCGAATTAAGTAATTCATATTCGTCTGATTTGGCCAATTCTTCCAATGTTTTTAATAATCCAAGAAGTTTTTCAAAATGTGTTGCGTCAGACAATCCTAAAAGTTTTTCTCCTACCTGATGTTTTATATCTCCGGAGAAAACGATACCGGAACTAGCTTTTGCAAATAATTCCTCGATGGCTTTCATTTCAGGTATCCCAAAAAATTGTCTGCCCAGGAAATCCGGTTTCATTTGAATCACAATCTCAGATCGTCTACCGGATAATCGTTCTGTAAATCCATAATGCGGAAGATTAGGTCCTAATAAAATCAGATCTCCGTTTTTATAATAGGATATGTGATTCCCAACATGCCTTAATGCAGAACCGGTCTGGACATAAACCAATTCGATCTCAGGGTGATAATGCCAAAAAGGCTTTTGATTCGTCTCCGTCTCATCAAATCTTCTGAAGGTAAAAGATTGATTAAAACTAGGCTCTATGATTTCAAGAACCGGAGCGGTACCCATCATGCTTTTCATAATCGATTTGTAATCTGTCTGAAGTACAAAGGTCTGGGATAATCTGTTAAGGATATACCAAATTAACATTAAGTTATCTAAAATAAACCTTCAAAAAAATCCAATGATAATTTATTTCCAAAAAATACAAGGTTAATCCAATACCACGATATGTAAATTGAAATGAAGCAATGATTTCAAAGGCCGTCCATATTTGCATTATAAATTTATAATCAAATAAGTAACCAAATCAATCTTTATTATAATGAAATCATTTTTTGTTTCACTCGCTTTACTCGCGGCTACCATTAGCCAGGCGACCGTCAATTTTAAATTGACTACCAATGGGATGGTGCTGTATTTGCACACCCTATCGATTCAGAAAACTGACATCAATGTAAAAATTAATGATCAGGAAGGTAACACCATTTATTCAAAGACTTTCAAATCAGCAGAGGCCAACCGTGCTAAGAAATTTAATCTTGCCCAAGTCGAGCCAGGTACGTACGAAGTATCCATCTCTGATAATTTCGGTACTACCCGGCAATCGGTTACCAAACTGACTTCGGGTCTATTGGTCAATGATGGCGTCAAGGTATTTATTCAACCTCAGTTTATTCTGAAGGGTAGGCATCTTGGTGTAAATTACCTGAATCTTAATAACCTTTCCACTTTACGCATCCTCGACCCTAATAATAATTTACTGTATTCTTCAGAAGTTACGATACCGAACTACAGCAAACAATTCGATTTATCAAAATTGATTGCCGGTGAATACACTGTTGCCATTGATCACGACGGTGAATCTTTTCAAAAGACGATCATCCTAAACTAAAGTTTTAAGAGTTTTTTTTAATCATACAAGTAGGAAGAGTTTAAGTAAGGGAAGCAAAGGCTTCCCTTTTTGTTTTATGGTATTTTATAGTGAATTCCTTACTGTAGAATTCAAGGTATTGATTTTCATTTCAATGCAATACCCAATCCCGGTTTTAGAGGGGATCGACATCCGGATGATTGCCTCCTTGAAAATGGAATCTATCCGTTTTGAAATGAAGGTAGGAAGCTGCCATTCGTCAAAATCATCTGAAAAGTCAATTTATTAACCAAGGCCTGATTCACGTTGATCGATTAAATCTTAAACTTCATCTATTGAATTGCTGAAAGTTTATCAAAATGAAAATATGGCAAATGAACATTTGGGACGTATCAAAAAACTTTTGTGCACCTTGAGTGCATAATTTCAAGGTTGGATTTAATTAAAATGCACTCCAATCACTTAAAATACAATGAAATACAGATTTATTTTTTAAAAGAATTACACATTATAAAATAATATAATGTAGAGGATTTCTTCGACCAAAATCAGGCTTTGGGGCGATTAAAAATCAGTTATAACCGATTTTGAATTTTTTGATTTTACAGTATTTAATTTGTTTTTATAAATTTTTAAAATATTTAACTCTGTTAATTCAGTATCAAAATAGGAAAATCCAAATGAAGATCTGAGAACTAAATAGGTACATCTTTGCGTTATTAATTCGTACAAAAACAAATTAGTAAACAAATCAAATCAATATATGAAAACGATTATTTTATCACTTGGATTTCTGTTCTTAGCAGTTGTAAGTAACGCGGCGATCAGTTTCAATCTGTCAGCTCAAGGCAACACTTTGGTACTCAATCCTCGCGTGATAGAAAAATCTGAAATGACGGTGAAGATTATAGATCATGAGGGTCAGATCGTCTATGCACACACCTACACAGCGGTAGAGGCTAATTCCCTTAAGAAGTACAACTTGTCAAGACTAAACGATGGTATTTATCAGATCATCATCGCGGATGCTGCATCTTCTGCAAAACAAACCATTGCAAAAGATTTAAGCGGTATCAAAGTCTATACAGATGTAGCGACTTTTGTAAAGCCCAGCGTTCGCCTGGATGGCCGACACCTCAAAGTCAATTATATCAACATGGATCGCACAGCGACCTTGCGTATACTTGACCCAAACTTCACCACGATCTACGAGACGAAAGTTTCAGATCCTATATTCGCTAAAGCGTTTGACTTAACCAAGTTGATCCCAGGTGAATATACTATCACATTGACCAATGAAAACGGTCCGTATACAGAAAGCTTCATCCTGAAGTAAATCTGATGCTGGGATCAGTTTTCATTTTCTTACGAAAAAGTTAGTCTTGAATTATTCATTCAGGACTCTATATAAGTAGAGTTTCAGTAAGGTTTTTTAAGGAAAAAAAGGAGGGCCATGGCCTTCCTTTTTTCTTTTTATACAGGATGGTATCTTTCCACCATGAAATCCTTTTTCACCATATTGCTATTATTCCTTAGCAATTCGTTTATGACCGTAGCCTGGTACGGACATTTAAAATTTTCCGAGATCAGAAAATTACCTCCTTTGAATTTGTTCACCATTATTTTAATCAGCTGGGGTATCGCATTTTTTGAATATTGTCTGATGGTACCTGCCAATCGAATTGGTTATAAAAACCTGGGCGGTCCATTCACCTTAGTGCAGCTAAAGGTCATTCAGGAAGTCATTACCCTGATGGTCTTTTCTATTTTCACCGTTTTGGTTTTCAGGAATGAAAATTTAAGATGGAATCATATGGCTGCTTTCGGATTATTAGTGGCAGCTGTCTATCTGGTCTTTAAAAAGTAAATTCAACCCGTGAAATTAAAAATAATTCTATTCTTTAGTTTTGCCGTTATACAATTGCATTCTCAATCGGCCGCTTCAATGAAGTACCTGCTGAGCCTATTTGAGCAATACATTCACGTTGAACTTACAATCGAATCTTCCCGGCAAGATTCTCTGATATTTACCTACGGAAATCCGGCCTTTGGTGGACAAAATGATATCTTCAAAGGGCTTCAAAATTTCAAAATTGAACAGCCCATAAAATATTTCCTGGATAGTAATGAACGGAAAATTATCATTTTCCCAAAAGAGGTAACCCCTCTAAACATCTCCTATAATGTCTTCGATACACGATCAGCAGACAATACGCGCAATCAACTTTTTAGACCTATGATTATGACGGATTACTTTTATATTCACGGTATCAATTTATTTTTGACACCAGAATCCAGTCCTAATCAAAAGATTACGGTTGCCTGGAAGACACGCCCACCGTTTAAGATTTTTTATGCCTTCGATCCTGATAACGAGGGTACTCAGATGGTTCGTACGACCATCGATTCAAGTAGTTTGAGATTTATAACAGGAGCTAAAGATTTATTAGTCAAAAAATTTACGAATGTAAGCGGTGATAATTTCTTAGTCGTCCGCACCGAAAGTCTTTCGGCCTGTGCAATTAAAAAGGTTACCCGATTTTATAAAAAATACAATCAGACCCTGCGTGAATATTGGAATGATAACCGTAAAATTCAATATTCTTTAGTACTTCAACCTTTCCAGCATGTTCATCATGCCATGAGCGGGGTTTCATTCGGCAATGGTTTTATTGGAAAATACAATCAACCGGATTCGCTGACCATAGGGGAACGAAAGTTTGTAGTCGCTCATGAAATCGGACATTATTATTTAGGTGGCTTACAGGCTGAAAATGGAAGGAATTACGAAGGACAATGGTTTAATGAAGGTTTTAACGACTATACGACTTATTTCAACCTGCTGCGGTCTAATGAAATGAAATCTGACGAATTTATAAAAGGATTGAATTCTATCATACAAAAACTGTACAAAAGCCCGATCAAAAACACTCCGAATGATAAAATATTTGATAATTTTTGGAAATTGGGAGATTATTCCAAATTACCTTACTGGAGAGGTTGTATCTACGCTTTTTATCTGGATAATCAAATTTCAATTCAAAGTAATAACCGATTTTGTATACGCAATCTGGAGCTGGATTTACAAGACCTGGTTCGAAACCGGGATCACAAAGAATTTTCTAATGAAGAATTTGTACAGGCAGTTGCAAAATATCTACCCGATATGAACCAAAAAGAACTCTTCAATGATTATATTGTACAAGGGATCTCGATACCTTTCAATACCTTCCTAAAT
>CALMKY010000269.1 GCA_937867195.1 uncultured Saprospiraceae bacterium
TAAACGTAGGATTGAAAATGACTCAGCACATCGCCCGTATAGTGATCGATCCACGTAATCCGGATGTAGTTTTAGTTGCCGCTCAAGGCGCACTTTATGGCCATACGACGGAGCGAGGCATTTATAAATCCACTGATGGTGGACATACCTGGAATCGGGTATTGTACATCGATGATAAAACAGGTTGTAATGAACTTTCAATGGATATGAATAATCCGAGGATACTCTATGCCTCGATGTGGGAACACGGACGATTGCCTTGGAAAGTGATCAGCGGAGGTCCGGGTAGTGGATTGTACAAATCAACAGATGGCGGTGAAACTTGGAATAAAATGACTGAAGGCCTGCCAACGGCTATGGGTAAAATGGCTATTGCAGTAAGTCGTGCCAACAGCAATAAAGTCTATGCTGTCATCGAAAGTGAATCCGAAGGTGAAAAAGGTGGTCTATACACTTCCAACGATGGGGGTGATCATTGGTCTCAGGTATCGAAAGATCATCGATTGGTCCAACGGGCGTGGTATTATATTGAAGTATTTCCCGATACGAAAAATGAGAATACAGTCTATGTGATGAGTGCTCCTGCTTTAAGGTCGATTGATGGAGGAAAGACATGGGAGACCATAGGGGGTACCCATGGCGACTATCACAATCTTTGGATCAATCCGAATAACGCAAACAATATGATCATCTCCAACGATGGCGGATCTGCGATCTCATTCAATAAAGGTAAATCCTGGAGTACAGAGGCTAATCAACCGACCGCACAGTTTTACAGGATCAATGTAGATAATCTGTATCCTTACAATATATACGGTGGCCAGCAAGACAATTCTTCGGTAAAAATTGCTTCCCGTGAATTGAATAGTGGTAGTATTACAAAAGATTCCTGGTCAGCATCCGCCGGGGGGGAAAGTGCTTTCCTCGCTTTTGATCCCGATAATCCCCGCTATGTAATGGGTGGTTCCTATCTCGGTACTATAGAAATATTGGATATCGTATCCAAAGCTACTACGAATGTAATGGCAGCACCCATTCAATATCTTGGCCGGGAAACAAAAGATATGAAATACCGTTTTAATTGGAACGCTCCGACAGTTTGGTCAAAATACAGACCGAATACTTTTTATCATGGTGCTCAACTGGTATTGCGCACTACCGATAATGGAAATACATGGACGGAATTCAGCCCTGATGTGACCCGTAATGAAAAAGAAAAACAAGGATTGGGAGGGGGGCCTTATACTAATGAAGCTGTCGGCGCAGAGAATTATGGAACGCTTGCTTACATCCTTGAGTCTCCTTATGAAAAAGGTGTGGTATATACCGGATCAGATGATGGTATGGTCTATCTGACACGCGATGATGGTGCTCATTGGACGAATGTTACACCTACAGGATTGAAAGAATGTCTGATCAATGCGATCGAAATATCTCCTTTTGATAAGGCAACCGTATACATTGCCACGACCCGGTATAAATTTAATGATCACACTCCTGGTTTATATAAGAGTACAGATTACGGCAAAACGTGGACTGCAATCGATAATGGCATCGCATCCAATGCATTTACGAGAGTTATTCGGGAAGATGACAAACGCAAAGATTTATTGTATGCAGGAACAGAACTCGGATTGTACATTTCCTACGATGGCGGCAAAAACTGGAAATCTTTTCAGTTGAATCTGCCGATAACTCCCATTACAGATTTAAGAATTCATCGGGATAATCTAATCGCCTCGACGATGGGTCGCGCATTTTGGATATTGGATGATTTGCCATTAATCCGTGAATATGGTAATATTAAAAATGATTACGAATTATTGACACCGATTGCTAATCATTTATCCAATATGAACAGTGATCTCGATGAAAGTGATAATGATTTCAGGGGTCAATTAAGATCCTCCGGTGTAAACCCGGCCTCTGGTATCGTAATGTATTATAAACTTCCCGAATTAAAAGATTCACAGAATCTTAAAATGGAGATTCGCGATGTAAATGGCAGGCTTGTCAGAACTTTCAACAGTGCACCAGATCCTAATTTTAAAAAATACGACGG
>CALMKY010000270.1 GCA_937867195.1 uncultured Saprospiraceae bacterium
ATCGTAAAAACGGTACGCGCCACAAACGCGGCAGTAGTTGGTCCGATTCCGCTGCCCACCGAGAAACAAATCTATACTGTCCTGCGGTCTCCGCATGTCAATAAGAAAGCTCGGGAGCAGTTCCAACTTCGGACTCATAAGCGCCTCATAGAAATTTATACTCCTACTCAAAAGACAGTAGATGCGCTTTCAAAACTGGAGCTCCCATCTGGTGTCGATATTCAAGTGAAACTCACTTAATATCCTGTAGAGTCTAAATCATTTCTATAAAATTGATTTTAAAAAAATCGCTTCCGAGTGATGGATCTGTATTCGTCATAAAGGGGTATTGACAAAAATTATCTGTTTAATTAATTAAAACACTGAAAAGTGAACGGATTGATTGGTAAAAAAATAGGCATGACCAGCATCTACGATGATGCAGGAAGATACATTGCTTGTACTGTTGTAGAGGCAGGACCCAATGTAGTAACTCAGGTCAAAACCGATGATAGCGATGGCTATTATGCTTTGCAACTTGGTTTTGGTGCTGCCAAAGAAAAAAATACAAGTGCTCCTTTAAAAGGTCATTTCGCCAAGGCCAGCACTGCTCCTAAACAAAAAGTAGCCGAGTTTAGAGATTCTCCATTAGATAAAAAACTTGGTGAAGAAATCAAAGTTGACGAAGTTTTTAAACCCGGTGATACCGTACATGCTGTCGGTACTTCTAAAGGAAAAGGTTTCCAAGGCGTTGTAAAAAGACATGGCTTCGGTGGTGTAGGAGAACTTACGCATGGTCAGCATGACAGACAACGCGCTCCGGGATCTGTAGGATCTTCATCGTTCCCTTCTAAAGTGTTTAAAGGTCTTCGCATGGCCGGGCGTACCGGTGGTGTGCAGGTAAAGGTGCGTAACCTCAAAGTTGTAAAAGTATTTAGTGATAAGAATCTACTGGTGATTCGTGGAGCGATTCCGGGTCATATTGGTTCTTTCGTAATCATTGAAAAGAAATAAAAGCCATGAAAGTATCTGTATTAAATACTCAAGGATCTGATACCGGCAGACAAATCGAATTGTCTGATAAAGTATTTGGCATTGCTCCGAATGAACATGCCGTATATCTGGATGTGAAAGCATATTTGGCTAACCAACGTCAGGGGACTGCAGAAACGAAAGAGCGTAACCTAATCTCCGGATCTACCCGAAAGCTTCATAAGCAAAAAGGTACCGGTGGTTCACGTAAAGGTGATATCAAAAGCCCTGTTTTCAGAGGTGGAGGTACTATCTTTGGTCCCAACCCAAGAGATTATCGTGAGAAGGTAAATAAAAAAGTAAAAGTATTGGCTCGTGCGTCCGCTTTGTCTGCTAAAGCTGCTGATGGTAAGATCGTAGTCGTCGAAGATTTTTCTTTCGATAAACCAAAAACCAAAAGCTTCGCACAGGTATTGAAAAACCTGAAAGTGGATGGTCAGAAAATCTTATTTGTTACCGGTGATAACGACAAATCCATCATTCTGTCAGGTAAAAACTTACCGAAAGCTAATTTGATGCACGCAAGCGATATCAATACCTACTCTATATTGAATTCTAAAGTCGTGGTATTGGCTGAAGGAGCGGTAGCGAAATTAGAAGAAACACTTTCATCATCTTCAAACTAATATCCGATATGGAAAAGAAAATATTAGTCAAACCATTGATATCAGAAAAAGCTGAAAAGCTGAGTCATAATGCTCCACGCTATACTTTTTTAGTGAATAAAGATGCTAATAAAATAGAAATCCAAAAAGCAGTGGAAAAACACTATGGTGTATCGGTTAAAGATGTAAATACTTTGATCAATCCATCTAAACGCAAATCAAGATCTACCAAAAGAAAAGTTACTGTTGGTATCAAGCCTGCTTATAAAAAAGCAGTGGTTACTTTGACAGAGGGTGATTCTATCAATATTTATGGTGAAATCTAATTAAAACCAGAAAGAAATGCCAGTAAGAAAATTTAAACCGGTTACTCCAGGTACGCGATTCAGGATCGCCAATACGTTTACCGAGATCACGAAAGATACTCCAGAAAAAAGTTTACTCAAAGCTTTTCATGATGTAGCTGGTCGAAATAATCAAGGTCGTATGACGATGCGTTACAGAGGCGGAGGACATCAACGCCAGTATCGTGTGATCGACTTTAAAAGAAACAAAGATGGTATCGCAGGTATTGTACATTCGATTGAATACGATCCAAACCGTACAGCATACATTGCATTACTAAATTATACCGATGGTGAAAAAAGATATATCATCGCTCCAAATGGTTTGAAAGTAGGCCAAAAATTATTCTCCGGCAAGGACGCTGCTCCCGAAGTGGGCAATACGCTTTATTTAAGAGATGTGCCTCTTGGAACCAGTATCCATGCAATTGAATTGCATCCGGGTCAAGGTGCTGCTTTAGCCAGAAGTGCGGGTACTTATGCCGAACTTACTGGTAAAGAGGAAAGATATGCAGTCATCAAAATGCCATCCGGTGAGGTGCGCAGAATTTTACTTCAATGCCGTGCTACTATTGGGAATACATCTAACCCGGATCATGGTCTTCAGATCCTCGGTAAAGCAGGTCGTTCGCGTCACAGAGGTATCAGACCAAGAAACAGAGGGGTAGCGATGAACCCGGTAGATCACCCGATGGGTGGTGGCGAGGGCCGCGCATCCGGAGGTCATCCAAGATCTCGTACCTCCATCAAAGCTAAAGGTTATAAAACCCGTAGTAAGACCAAAGGATCTGAGAAGTTT
>CALMKY010000271.1 GCA_937867195.1 uncultured Saprospiraceae bacterium
GATCTTCATCCATGACGATGTAATCGATCGATGGTCTATTGCCAATGAACAACACTTTTGCAGTTGGTTGGATCTCGGCTTCTGATGCATGGAGCACTTTAGCGATATAATCCGGTGCTATTTTGGTTTTGGGTACTTTATATCCGTCAAACCATTCATGCACTCTGTAATCGAAACCCATACCATGCATATAGTTTAAAATGGATTTTTTTAGTCCTTCACTGAAAGCCGTATGATCCGTACCGATGGGATCTGTAAACGCCAGGTCATTATTGGCAAAAGTCCCTGTTTTGTGATTCTGCCATTGGACTTTAAACTTAGAAGGGTCAATGCCTACCGGACTGTGTACCGTCATGGCAAACTGATGCCAATAGCCCGATTGAAGGATTTTTTCTTTAAACATCTGTCGCACCATCTCAAGAGAATCAATTGTTTCTTGTGCTGTCTGAGTTGGGTATCCATACATCAGATAAGCATGTACCATGATTCCAGCTTTGGTAAAATTGCGGCAAACCTGAGCGACCTGAGCGACCGTCACACCTTTTTGAATCAGATCCAGGAGTCGATCTGAAGCTACTTCAAGCCCTCCGGATACAGCAATGCAACCGGACGCTTTCAGTAATGTGCAGAGATCGCGATGAAAGCTTTTTTCAAATCGGATATTCGTCCACCATGATACGGTTAATTTTCGCCGGAGAATTTCGATGGCCAGGTCTCGCATGCGGGCTGGCGGGGCAGCTTCATCTACAAAATGAAAACCATTTTGACCCGTTTGTTTTATTATTTCTTCCATGCGATCACAAAGCAGACTCGCTTCCAGGGGCTCATAGACCTTGATATAATCCAACGAGACATCGCAAAAAGTACATTTCCCCCAATAACATCCATGAGCTATTGTCAGTTTATTCCACCTGCCATCACTCCACAATCGGTGCATCGGATTCACTACTTCCAATACCGATATGTATTGATCTAAAGGCAGATCACTGTAATCAGGAGTGCCGAGCAAAGCCATAGGGTAATCGGGTCGGGCGTCATTGTCCAGATAAATTACCTGATCATCGATCAATGTAAAAGTCCGTTTAAATAAAGCTTCTTTTTTATTAATTCCATTTTGAGTCGAAAATTGAACCATGCACTCCAAAGGCAATTCTCCTTTATCTAAAGATATAAAATCAAAAAACTCAAATACTCGTTTATCGGTTAGAGAACGCAGTTCTGTATTGGCAAAACCACCCCCCATGGCAATGAAAATATCCGGAAAATTTTTTTTGATGTATTGCGCACATCGAAATGCACTGAAGACATTGCCTGGAAAAGGAACCGAAAATGCAACCAATGCTGGACTGGTTTTTTTTATAATTTCATCCAATAGGGATAACTGGATTAGATCGATATAACTCAAAGGCTCGTGTAAATGATAATAAATTTCATCAAATTCATTGGCCGACCTGGCCAATCTTTCGGCGTAACGGCTGAATCCAAAAAATGGATCTACACATTCTTTGATCAGGTCTGAGATGTCTTCAATGTACAGGGTTGCCAGATGCTTGGCTTCATCTTGTGTTTTGAGTGACCCAAAACTTTTACCATAATAGGTCTCTATCTGATCAAATCTTGAAGCCTGAGGCAAGAATCCACGGCTACAGATGGAATGTACTAAGGTCGGATTCTGCCCTTGTAAAAATTGAATAACCACTTCAATGGTTCGAATGTATTGATCTTTTAACCCAAGAATTCTGTTAGCATTGGATGAAAGAGCTGATTTTTTGTTTTCTATGAACTGAAATAACTCTCTGAATCCTTGTTTGGAATAGAGCTTTAAAATAGTTTCGATGCCCAGGTCTGCCTGGAAGCAGGCAATCTTTTTTGTATTCAGAAAACCTTTTAGATAGGCAGTTGCAGGATAAGGTGTATTGAGTTGAGTAAACGCAGGCGTGATAGCTAATACGGTAGTAGCCAAGAGTTGCTTTAAAAATTTATAATGCAAGATAGTGATTACATCATTCCTGATCTGTCATATTTTTTAGATATTGGCACACCTACCAATGAATAATTTAAATCGCATCTTATCCGGAATTTCATTTTGCCTGTTTGTCTTACTTTTATTTTTTACTCTTTTTTATAATAAATTGCATATTCCCGGGCTCCTGCAAGTCATCGGGAGAGGTCATTTATTGTTTTTGCATTTGCCGATTGGATTGATGGTCTTATTGTCGGTGCTTGGTTTTGTCCTGTCCGGTGATCAACAGAGGATATTTTCATTTATATTGAATTGTGGTGCGTTCTTTGCTTTGGCTTCCGCTGTATTGGGCATCCTCCTATCCAAAGAAACAGGTTACGTTGCTTCACAAATAAGCGATCATCGATGGTGGGGCATCGCCGCTGCCATCGTGATGTATGGATTGACATTTTTAGATTCAGAAAAAAGTTACAGCAAGGGATTCTTGCTGTTAGGTATGGTGGTGCTCGCAATTGCCAGTCACCAGGGGGCAACCATCACGCATGGTGAAGGATTCCTGACCGCTCCGATCACTAAAACAGGGGACAATTATACCATAGATGAGAACAAATCATTTTACCTGAATGCAATACAACCTATATTTGAAAAAAAGTGTATTTCATGTCATAATCCTCAAAAGCTTAAAGGCGAATTGGATCTTACTTCAGGAATGACCGTGATCCAGGGTGGCAAACATGGGTCTATTCTCCATTCGCCGGATTCTACAGCATGTAATTTATTAAAACAGATTTCATTGCCGGAAGACGATAAACTCCATATGCCACCGGCAGGTAAAACTCAACTGAGCGATCAGGAAAAACAATTAATTAAATTATGGGTGGCCCATGGATCGGATATTCAAAAATTATGGAATGAATATTCACCGGCTGATTCATTTATTATCCTGGCCAATGCAGTATACAAGAAAGCTGAGACCAAACTATATGATTTTCCGGCAGCAGATCCACACCTGATCAGCTCACTCAACGACCCCTATACAACCATAGCTCCTTTGGATATCCATTCACCTGCCCTGGGAGCTGATTTTTTTGTGAGAGCTAAATACAATCCAGATAAATTAAAAGAATTACAAAAGGTTAAAGTCCAGTTGGTAGAACTGAATATGAATAATATGCCGGTAAAGGATGCCGAAGTATCCAATATTGTTTTGTTCTCAAATCTTGAAAAAATAATACTTAATAATTCTGAAATAACAGACCAGGTGGTCAATGAATTCACAAAATTGCCAAAACTCAGATCTCTTGCACTCGCCGGTTCAAACATCACTGCAGCGTCGATTCCAATACTGAATAAATCGAAATCACTACAGGAAATTTATGTGTGGAATACCTCGATAACTCAAAATGATTTGGATACGGTCACTAAAATAAAATATTATGTGGGTTATAAACCCGACTCAAATGAAATACAATCGCTCAACGCACCCATGATCCTGAATGAAAATGTGATTCTGGAATCAGGAGACTCGGTGAGGATTACTCATCGCATACCGGGTGTGACCATTCGCTATACGACCAACGACTCATTGCCCGATTCATTGTCTTCGGAGGTTTACACAAAGCCTGTACCTATTTTAAACCATACTACGATCAAAGCAATCGCTCTAAAGTCCGGTTGGAAAAAAAGCCCGGTTGCCACTTTTTCATTATTCAAGAAAGGAATACAACCCCAACAGGTCAGGTTATTAACGCTTACGAATGAAAAGTATCGATCCAGCGGAGGGAATGCCTTAATAAATAATGTAAAGGGTAATATCGGTAATCTCATCGATGGAAATTGGTTGGGATTTAAAGAGAACCCTATGGTTGCCCTTTTTGAATTGGATCAGGCGATCCCGGTACATCATATGGTATTGAGTTATAATGAAAATGTAGGTGCATATATTGTACCACCGGTGTCCATCGAAGTCCTGGAGGGGAATGATACCATCCAAATGAAGTCAATCAAAAAAATAATCCTGCCTCCATTGAATGAAAAAGATAAAGGAGCATATCGGAATGGTACTGTCGATATTGCATTGCCCGGTATTAAATCAAAATATATTAAATTGATTGCCATCAATAACCAGAGTCTACCCAAATGGCATGGAGGAAAAGGTCAAAAAGGATGGTTGTTTGTCGATGAAGTATTCTTTTATTAAGCATGGATGATGCAGGGCTGTAATGAATCCGGAAATTTTAACGAAATGAATTTCGCTGTACCAATCCTTTCTCATATATGGGTGATACAGGATTATTGGCGAATTGAATTTCGCTGTAATCTCCCTTTTTAGTTTGTGGTCTTGTGAAATATAAATCAACTGAGTTAACCTATCAGGTTGTTTTCATCCTTTTTTCACCATCACCCAGCCTCTCTGCAAATCCGCTAGTGAACAATGATGCAACCCAGCGGGTGTTTATTTTTCAGTTTATTATATATAAAATATATTTAATATAAAAAATATGAATCATATTACGATAATTTGTAATGCATTGGCACAATTCTTGTAATTAGTGACTTGTTCAGAAAAATTAAAGTCATATGTATCTAAGTGTTAGCTTGGTTCAGAAGTTATTTTATTACTTTGTAACAGTAGCTTCTTTCTTCGGAGTTCATGTTGAACATGATCCCTATTCCAATAACCTCCAAAAAAATATGGTCGTTACCTTGACCTGTCCTAATGACACGATTGTGTCGTGTGCTCCCATGGCACCCCCGGCCGATACTACCTTGGCCATGTTTTTAGCTGACAAAGGTTCGATCTCTTCCAACTGCGGTATCGACAGCGCATCCTTTAAAGTATTATTTAATGATCTGCAGGTCAATATCAAATGCAATCAAACCCGCTTGGTTACCTTAGAGATTAAAGACTCGTGCGGGGGAGTAAACAATTGCAGTTATACCATTAAAATCAGTGATGAGACGACGCCCGTCGTGGTTTGTCCTGGGTTTGTAGTATCCTGCGCCGGTCTTGTACCACCTCCAGTATTTTCCTATAAAGCATTTTTTGATTCTTTAATGGCTCACAAAGGAAGGATCTCAGATAATTGTTTTATTGATACGACCACGTTTAAATTTTTGGGTAGAGATACCACAAAAAATAAAAACTGTATCACTGCATTTAATGACAGGTATCAAATCGGTGATTCTTGTGGAAATATAGCCATCTGCAACACCCGGTGGACCATTGTAGATAATTCATTTCCTTCATTTATACCGGCCCCGGATATTACGGTGTTTGCCGATGGGTCTTGTATGGTGGATACTTCTGTCGACAAGACCGGAATAATCACCAATGTGAACGATAATTGCGGGATTGACAGTATCCTGAGAAGAGATATCGCCAAGCCCGGTTGTTTTGGATCTTTCGACACAGTCATCCGCATTTGGAAAGTTATAGACTATTGCGGTAAAGCAACGATCGACACTCAGTTTATATATGTAAAAGATACTATTAAACCTTTCATCGGAGGACCGAACGATACAATGGTTACCTGCGCAGGCGATCTCCCATTGTCCAATATTGGTCTTATAACGGTAAAGGATAATTGTACCAGCAATCCTGTCATTACTGTTTTAAAAGATAGTATTTCCGACAGTATTTGTCCTAATCACAAAATAATCTGGAGAACCTATACAGCATCGGACAAGTGTAATAATATTGCAAGATTTACACAAAAAATCATCGTAAATGATACGGTTCTACCCACACTGATATGCCCCGGTGATATCACGATTGATTGTGCAAGCAATACACCTGCGGTAACCGATATTTCAGGACAGGCAAACGATAATTGCCAGGGCGTGGTTATAGTCAATTTTATCAAGGACAGCGTAGCTGATTCAACTTGTACGGATAGAAAAAATATATGGCGTAT
>CALMKY010000272.1 GCA_937867195.1 uncultured Saprospiraceae bacterium
AAATGGTTCAGGGTGGGTGAAAACTTCCAGATATCTCGAATTCAACAAGTGGGTGTCATAGGATCCAATAATAATGAGCAATCGTTCTTTGGAGATTTGATCAAAGCCAATCCATTGATTCCCGTGTACGATATTAAAGGTAATCCCGGTGCCAATGTGGGAGGTCAGTTAGGTAATAATGACAATCCGGTGGCAAGATTATATCATAATAAAGACAATAACGGTATTTATAGCCGCGTATTGGGTAATCTCTATGGAGAAATCGACCTCATCAAAGGATTGACAGTCAGAACCAGTTTTGGTACCGATTTAAGCACAGGATACAGCAGAGGATTCAGATTTCCTGATCCATACCGTGCTGAAGGTTCTAAAACTGCGAATAGCTTTGGTGAAAACTGGAGTCAGGGAGCAAACTGGACTTTTACCAATACTGTAAAATATAATGTAGACTTGGGTCCAAAACATAATTTGAATTTATTTGCCGGCCAGGAAGCGATCGGCAGCAAAGGAAGGAACATCAGTGGAAGCTTATCCAACTACTTTACATTAGATCAAAATGCATGGTACTTGCAGACTGCTTTGGCTTCACCGGGTTCTCGCCAGGTTAGCTCCAGTGGAGGAGAAAACAAACTTGCTTCTATATTCGGTAAGATTGATTATAGCTTCGATGACAAGTATATCATTTCCGCTACAGTTCGCCGGGATGGTTCTTCTAAATTCAGTTCGGATGTTCGATATGGAGTGTTTCCAGCTGTTTCCTTGGGATGGCGTATTTCTTCCGAGTCATTTATGAAAGATATTCCCTGGTTAAATGATCTAAAGATTCGTGCCAGCTATGGTGAAGTGGGTAATCAGAATATACGTAATTATAATTTTGCCGATATTTATGGTGGTTCTGTGGGTAGTACATTTTATGATATCGGAGGTACCAATAACTCACCGGCCACAGGATATTCTTTAAGAGCTTACGGTAACGCAAATACTAAATGGGAAACAGCTAAATCTAAAAACATAGGTTTAGATGCACAATTATTTAACAGTTCAGTTTCTGTCGTCTTAGATGTGTATAGAAGAAATACAGACAACCTGTTGTATAACCCTGCCTTGCCAGGTACGGCCGGTGCTGCTGCTCCTCCATTTGTAAATGTTGGATCCATGGTTAATACTGGATTTGATCTTGCATTGGGTTATAGAGGAAATCTAACCTCTGATCTAAAGTTCAATGCAACGCTCAACCTGTCTCATTTTAAAAACCAAATCCTCAAAATTGCTGATAATACGACGGAATTCTATCCAAGTGATAATTTGACTGAGCGTCTTCCTGAAAATACCTTGGCTTATGTAAACAGAGTGGGATATCCAATCTCTTCTTTCCAGGGATATATTGTAGACGGATATATTACGACTGAAGCAGAGAAAGCAAGACAGAAAAATGGAGCTGCTCAGATCGGAGGTCTCAAATTCCGTGATGTAAACGGCGATGGAGTGGTGGATGGTAAAGATTTATCCATCATCGGTAATCCATGGCCAAATTTAACTGCGGGTTTAAATCTTGGTTTACAATACAAAGCATTTGATTTAAATGCATTTGTATTTGGCAGTTATGGTAATAAGATCTTCAATGCGACTAAAATCCAATCTGTGTTCTTAAACTTCAATTCCAATTCATTAAACAATTTGATTGAGAACGACGGTAAGAATGGATTTCCAAAAATCAACCAAGCTGATGGATCCAGCCGGAGTTCATCAACATTCTATATCGAGGACGGTTCTTATACCCGTTTAGGTATGTTACAATTTGGATATAATTTCCCGTCCAGTTCACTTAGATCGTTAGGGCTCGGAAATGTCAGAGCATACGTTCAGGGTCAAAACTTATTTACCATTACAAAATACAGCGGGGTAGATCCGGCGGTATCCAATTTTAACATCGGAAACGGTGGTAACGTGAACGATTTGCGCTCAGGATATGACAATGGTAATTATCCGACCAACAAGATTCTTACGTTAGGGTTAACAGTAGGTTTCTAATCTAAAAATCAAAACTCTTAATTAAATTTAATTATGAAGAAAAATTTAATAACATTATCGGTTGTCGCAGTTGCCATGGTCATGCTATTGGTAAGATGTAATGACGACTTCCTGAATACACCTCCACAGGCAGCATTGTCCAATTCGACATTGTCTTCCAGTAAAGCTGGTGTAGATGCTACATTGATCGCGGCTTATAAGTCGTTGATCGGGTGGACAGGTGACTGGAGCCGCCAGGCTTGGGGAACTGCACCATCTAACTGGACATTTAATACAGCAGCAGATGATGCCCACAAAGGCTCAGAACCCGGTGACTTGGATGATATCGAAGCATTCGAGCTTTTCCAATGGAGCCCTGCGAACTCAATCATTGAGTCAAAATTCATAGCTACCTACGAAGGTATAGCTCGTGCAAATTCAGCTATTAAGACATCTGCTGAATTTTTAAAAGCAAATGCAGGTGAAAAAGCATATGCTGACCGGATCACAGGTGAAGCTTTATTTTTACGCGCTTATTTCCATTTTGAAGCCTTCAAAATGTGGGGTAAAGTACCGTATTATACTGAAGCAGATAATTCGTTTACAAAAGCG
>CALMKY010000273.1 GCA_937867195.1 uncultured Saprospiraceae bacterium
GGTATTAAAATGGATTGATTCAAATCTGCATATAAGTTTTATGGATTATTAGCCTGAAACATCCAGCGAATTCCGTACGCATCCTGTAAAGCACCGTACAGACCAAAAAACATTTCTGCTAAAGGATCCGTTACATTAGCTCCAACAGCTAATTTATCAAATAATGTGGTCAGTTCTTCTTTACTTCCTCCGTTTAAATATAAACAAACCATATTTCCATGGATGGGTCTTTCGACTGGGTGTAGCCAGTCTGAGGCGGATATATCAACCTGGTCATTGATTAATCTGGCATTGATTACTTTGTGATGACTGTCTGGCGGCATCATGTCTTTTATCGTTGATTCTGCTACTTTGGTTAAGGTAAGCACGCCAGGAAAAACAGATTTATAAAATTGCATGGCGGATACACAATTTCCGTCAAAGAGAAGGTAGATAGAAAGCTTAGGTTTCATAATTTCATAATTTTAGGATTTAGAAATAAACATTATTATTACAATCCAGTAGAATGAAACAGGACAATTTCTAATTCATATTTAAAAAATTTCTTGTTTGCCCGGTATCTGATTTCATTATTTCATTTGCATTATAATCGCAGTTTATGATTCCAGATATCCTCCTTCCAAAATTTCTTCAAAACACTCTTCTCGAGCTATTGGTTTCTTGAGCTTACCGATTCAATGTAGCCTGGATAAAGTAATTGGTTTTTTAATGGATAATTTTTAAAATGGATATTCTACCTTGCCATAGCAGATAAGTACAACCTTTTATTTTGAATTTGGATCGAAATCGATCATCCATTCTATGCCATATTGATCCCTGAACATTCCAAAGTAAGTACCCCATGGACTATCGTCGATGGGCATTTCTACCTGTCCACCTGCAGATAGGCCATTGTATAATTTGTCGGCTTCATCTTTGCTTTCCGCTTTAATAACTATTTTACTCCTGTTTTCATTTTCATTTGTTCTGCCCATATGCTCGGGTACATCATTGGCCATTAAAAAATTAGGGCCAATGGGTAGTTCAATATGCATAATTTTATGCGCCTCTGCGTCTGCGACCGGAAACTCTGTACTGGCAAGATCTTTGAAGCGCATGATTTTAGAGAATTCGCCACCGAATACTGATCTGTAAAAATGAAATGCTTCTTCGGCATTTCCATTAAAATTGATGTGAGGATTGATAAGTGCCATATTAATTTAGTTTTATTTTATTTTGATTATTGATTTCGTGTTTAATTTTCAATTCCCTGCTCACCGGTCCTGATATCCCCTGTAAGACTGTAATAGCTGATCTGTACTCCGGTAGAGGTAATGATATTTTCATTTAATTTAAAAGTCGATGGAACAGACGAATTGCCAAATAGTCTTTTGCCATCACCTAATATGATTGGATATATCTTTAACCACATCTCATCTACTAATCGGTGTTCAAGCAATAACTGAACAAGTTTACTGCTACCCCAAACATGGATATCTTTTCCTTCTGACGCTTTGAGATTTTTTATATCATCGATCTTTTGAATAAAATGGGTGTTTTTCCATTCAGATTTATTTCGGGTATTGGAAAATACATATTTGTTTCCTTCATTGATACCAGGCCAGAATTCAGTATGATGTGGCCAATATGGTTCCCATATTTCAAATGTATGCCTGCCCAAAAGATAATCAACCTGCATATTTAATTCTTTCATTACTACTTCACCCTCTATTGGATCACCCAAGGGAGCTGCCCAACCTCCATATTTGAATCCGCCGCTGGTATCCTCTCGAGGTCCACCGGGTGCCTGGATCACACCATCCAAGGAGATCATGGCTAACACGGTTATTTTTCGCATATTTTTTATTTAGTAGATTCGACTCCATAGCGGATAGCATCCATCAATGCATCGACATGAATGTCTTTTATTGATTTGAATTTTATGCAATATCCTGTTACAATTGCTTTACCGATTTTCTTTCCATAGGTATCCGATAAATAGGTTTTGTCCTGTAGACCCATGATGTATACTGAAATGCCGGCAGTATTAGCACTCAAGCCTATTTGATAAAAGTCCCGATGGCTGCCTTTCGCGTATTGAATCGTGTATTTTCCATATCCGATATTGGGATTGGATACTATTTTCCCTTCTTCATTTTTACCATCCTTAAACCAAAGTTTGGTCTTGGGTAATGCTTTTATTATGAGTTGATGTAATTCTTGCATTTCAACTTGTTTTATCGGAGGTAAACTGGAGATATAATCTTTAATTTGATTTTGAACTGACATGGTAAATCTATTTTGCAGATAAATTCATCAATACAGTATCCAGATTTTCCAATGACATTTTCATGCCGATCGTAAATCCTTCCAACAATCTTTCCATTCTTTCAAAGGATTCATTATGGATGGTAATCATGACCCTGGTCATATCTTTATGTTCAATAAATTTATAATCCCAATCTGATCCAGTAGGCTCGGGATTTCCTTCCGGGTCGGTAAAAACGTTGAACTGTTTAAAATTGCTTTTAGGCGTTATGGATATATAGGTTTGAAGTGACCATTTTTCTTGTCCCTCGGGACTAATCATAGCATAGAATCTACTGCCACCAACTTTGAAGTTCATATATTTGGTTCGAGCGGTAAATGGCGCCGGAGCATTCCATTGATCGAGGATTTCTGCCTTGGTAAAAGCATCCCAAACCAAGTCGAGGTCAGCATCGAATTCTCTCGTGATGTAAATGGTCTTAGCTTCTTTATCGACTTTGAAATCATAAAATAAATCATCCATCATTTTCTTTGTTTTTTCATGGTGGACAATACCTGGTCCAATTGGGTAAATTGAGTTTGCCAGATTTTCCTGAATTGTTCAATCCACCGATCGACTTCTTTCATTTTTTCGATTTTGAGTGAATAATAAATTGTACGACCCTGCTGTTCCTGTCTTACCAGATTGCATTCGGTCAATACATTAATATGACGGGATACGGCTTGTCTGCTGGTATCGAAATGCTCAGCTAATGAATTGGGAGTCATAGCTTGCGTTGCCAATAATACTAAGATGGCCCTCCGGGTGGGATCTGCTATCGCATGAAAAATATCTCGTCTTGTTTCCATGAATCTTATTTTGCTACAATCTGGTTGCAAATATATATGCAACTTAGTTGTTGCGCAAATATTTTGAACTTTATTTTTGAAATAAGCAGGATTCTGAAGGGAGCTTTTTCAATTACCGTATAGCATTTCTGAAAACATCTTTCTTATTTGGGTGAAGATTATTTAGGATGGCCGTGTATGTTTTGGTTGATAGACGCCAAGACGACTTCCTCCGGGTAATAAGATGGATGTCAGATCACCCCATCTCAGATTTTGGATTTCACTGCATACAATCCTATGCTTTGACATTTTTTGGATAAATTGATGGATGTCATCACACATCAGATAGAATTCATGGTATCCACTTTCACCCGGATGGACAGCTAATTCAGCAGGAGGGCATTTGAAAATCAGCCAACCATGTCCAATATCCACGTTTGAAAATTGAAGAATGTCATTAAAAAATGCTTTATCCGCATCCGGGTTTTTAGAATACAGGATGGTGTGAATTCCGGTAATCATTTTAATAATTGTATTGAACGTGAAGATACAATTAATGCTTTCCGATTTTTCTAACTTCCACTGTATTTCCTTCGCCTTGTAATACAGGACACCTTTTGGCAAATTCAGCAGCTTCCTCGATCGAATCTGCTTTGACATGTATATATCCACCGATGGTTTCTTTGATATCGCCAAATGGTCCATTGGTTACGATTTTGTCATGATGGACCACACAAGCATCTGACATGGGCAATCCGGTACCTCCCACGAATTTATTTTGTGCAGCCATGGTGCCAATCCAATCCATTGTTTGTTTCATCCATTCCTGCATTTGTTCTGGCGATGCAATCTTGGTGCCGTCTATGTGTCTCATGATCAATAGAAATTCATCCATAGGTAATAAAATTAAAGTGATAAAATAATTAGCTTGAATTATAATTAATAACAATCGAAATTCTAAGAATAGGACAAGTTCGAATTAAAAAATTTATTTTTACTGCTCAATCCACTATAAGAACATGTTAGTCAAAGCACACACGGGAGCAGTATTAGGAGTCGACGCACTACCCATCACCATTGAAGTCAATGCAGGAGGAACAGTAGCCGCGGGATCCCAATTTTATTTTTTAGTTGGTTTGCCGGACAATGCAATCAAAGAGTCGCAACATCGGATGACGGCTGCTATGAAAAATATGGGTTATGAATTTATGAGGGTAAAACTCATCGTCAATCTTGCACCCGCCGATATCCGCAAGGAGGGTGCATCCTTTGACTTACCTCTTGCTCTTGCCATATTGGCCGCCACCCGACAAATACAAGCTCCTAATTTAGAAGATTATCTGGTCATAGGAGAATTATCGTTGGATGGATCTTTGCGACCCATCAAAGGAGCATTGCCCATGGCTGTAATGGCCCAACGGATGAAGTATAAAGGAATCATTTTACCGAGTAGTAATGCCCGGGAGGCGGCGATCATCCATTCATTGCCTGTATACGGTATCGCTAATCTTCAGGATGCCATCGACATACTTGAAGGTAAATCAGAATTACAACCCGTTAAAATTAGTATCGAAAACGAGTTTACTACAGATGCTAATTTATATGATCTGGATTTTGACGATGTAAAGGGTCAGGAAAATATCAAAAGGGCACTCGAGTTAGCTGCGGCAGGAGGACATAATGTAATCCTGATTGGTCCTCCGGGGGCAGGTAAGACGATGTTGGCTAAGAGGTTACCTACCATATTACCACCTTTATCTTTGGATGAGGCATTGGAAACGACTAAAATTCATTCGGTAGCAGGTCATTTGCAAGTGGGTTCAAGTATAGTGACTACCAGGCCATTTCGATCACCCCATCATACGATCAGCGACGTAGCGCTGGTGGGTGGTGGATCTCATCCTAGTCCCGGAGAAATATCACTGGCTCATCACGGTGTCTTGTTTTTGGATGAATTACCCGAGTTTAAGAGATCAGTACTCGAAGTATTGCGACAACCTATGGAAGAAAGAAAAGTTACCATCTCCAGGGCAAAGGTAAGTGTTGACTATCCAGCCAGTTTTATGTTGATAGCGTCCATGAACCCATGCCCATGCGGGTATTATAATCACCCCGATAAAGATTGTGTTTGTGGACCTGGAGTCGTCAAAAGATATCTCAATCGCATCAGCGGACCTCTTTTAGACCGTATTGATTTACATGTCGAGGTTACACCTGTTTCTGTAAAAGAATTATCTGATTATACGGCAAATTCGGAAAATAGTATGACGATTAGAAAACGAGTTATGCATGCTAGAGCTATTCAGGAATCAAGATTTACTAACTATTCAAATGTGTATTGCAATGCCCAGATGACTAGTAAGATGATCAGCGAATACTGTGCATTATCAGATAAAGGTGTTAATTTACTTCGCCATGCAATGGAAAGACTACAATTATCGGCTCGTGCGCACGATCGAATACTCAAGGTAGCTCGTACAGCTGCAGATTTGGAAGGGGCCATGATAATAGAAAA
>CALMKY010000274.1 GCA_937867195.1 uncultured Saprospiraceae bacterium
TACGATGGTTTTCCAATTTTTTTCATCCGGATTGAGAGGATCGATGAGGATCACTTTTCGCTTTGGGGCATGTACATTGGTCATCACGATGAATTGATCGCGACGATTGGTAATAATACTGCTTTCATTTTCGTAGCCGGGAAATAGTACAGTAAACGGACCCGGATCGCCATTTTTTTTATAACTCGTTTGAAATCCGGAAGTTCCACGGGAAGAGTATAGGATCAGATAATTTCCATCCTCTGTTACAGAAAGACCTTGATTCTCCAACGGCTCATTTATATTTTCGTAAATCTTTTGATCTTTATCTTGCGGAGTGCCGAGCTTATGATAATACACCGTATGATATTTATTTGCAGTGCTCAGTTCGGTACCTTTCCTTGGCTCCGGATATCGACTGTAATAAAAACCATGATCAGCCCAACTCGCTCCGCTGAATTTTACCCAATAGATGATATCCGGTAACTCTCTATTGGATGCAATTTCACGAACATGGATCTCCTGCCAATCAGAACCTGCGTTTTGTCGTGCATAGGCCAGATATTTATTATCCCTGGATTCGCCCAATAAGGAAATCGATGCGGTGCCTTTGGCTGAAAGTGTATTGGGATCTATAAATACGACAGGTGTGCCATCGTGCCCTTTTTGATAATAAATCACGGCTTGATTTTGTAATCCATCGTTCTTATAAAAAAAATAATAATCGCCAATTTTTCTGGGTGAGGAGAGCTTAGTATAGTTGTAGAGTTCCTGATATCGCTTGCGGATATCGTTGCGAAACGGAATTTTACTCAAATATTCCTGCGTGACGGCATTTTGTTCTTTTACCCATGCTTCCGTTTTAACCGCTGTATCATTTTCCAACCATCGGTAGGGATCCGGTATTTCGGTTCCATGATAATTATCCTTTGTATCCTCTTTTGCGGTGGCCGGGTATTTGACCGGAATGACTGGATAGTGATCCATAGAATTCTTACACGAATAAATAATGAATAAAGAAATAATAAATAAAAAAAGTCTTTTTATCATAGGGTTGGACTAATTTAGTACTTGTAAAAAATCACGACAAGATATGGCTTATTTTGATGAAAACTTTAACCGCTTTTTCAGAGGTCTCGAAAAAAACAATGATAAAACCTGGTTTGATAAGAATAAAGCAAATTATGAAAAATCAGTAAAGCTTCCATTTGAACATTTGGTAGCTGATTTGATATTGAAAATGCAAAAATTGCATCCGGGATTTCATTGTGATGTAAAGAGTGCCGTTTTCAGAATATACAGAGACATTCGATTCAGTGCCGATAAGACCCCCTACAAAACCCATGTATCCGCCGCCATCGTTCATGGAGGAAAAAAGAATTTTGTAGATCCGGGATTGTATTTTGAAATGGGCGCTAAAGGAATTGGCATTTACGGCGGAGTGTATATGCCAGAGAAGGAACAGCTATACAATATCCGTGCTTACATCGCATCACATGCCGCAGAAGTGAAAAAACTTAAAGCAGATAAGAAATTCAATTCAGTCTACGGTGGTATTCAAGGGGAAGTGAATAAAGTAATACCCGGAGAATTTAAGGAGGCGTTTGCTGCGGAACCCCTGATCGCACATAAGCAGTTTTATTTTATGGCTAGATTTGATGATCCTAAATTAGTGACCAGTGATAAGCTACTGGATTTTATAATGGATAAATATAAGATTGGTTTACCATGGGCTAATTTTTTTAGCAATGCCTTGAAGCAATAGAACTTGTAAGTCCAGACGCGGATTTTGTACACAGCTGTTTAGAATTCCCAGAGACGACGAAAAAGAGCTTATGGGGTTAATCTTTTATGAATCTTGACCTTCATTATAAACGTCATGGTTTTGTCAAGTTGGCGATATGGCCGACGATTCGTCACCCTTTCTCAGAAATTTTGCGACGGTATCCTATAGGTTGAAAAATATTGATCTATATTTGCTTGAAATCATAAAATTTAAACCTTTAATGTATGGGTAATCTTACCGTTTTTGATTGTATTGTATTTTTATTTTACTTTTTATTGGTAGCTTCTTATGGATATTGGATTTATAAGAAAAAGCAGAGTAAAAATCCGGACACGAAAGATTTTTTCCTGGCGGAAGGATCCCTCACGTGGTGGGCGATCGGTGCATCGTTGATTGCTTCCAATATTTCTGCAGAACAAATGATTGGTATGTCAGGAAATGGGTTTACCATGGGTCTTGGTATCTCTACCTATGAATGGATGGCTGCGGCTACCTTACTGATTGTGGCTGTATTTTTCATGCCCATCTATTTAAAAAATAAAATTTCTACCATGCCACAATTTCTCCACCAGAGATACAATGGAACGGTGAGCATTATCATGGCGATCTTTTGGCTGGGCCTTTACATCATGGTCAATCTAACCTCAATATTATACCTGGGAGCATTGGCGGTCTCCGGTATTTCAGGTCTTGGGTTTTTTACCTGTATGATTTTTTTAGCCGCTTTTGCGATCGTCATCACCATAGGTGGCATGAAAGTCATTGGATTTACGGATGTCATTCAAGTTTTTTTCTTAGTGATAGGCGGTCTGGCAGCCACCTATATCGCAGTTAATTTAGTTTCTTCAGAAAATGGAACCACCGGCTTATGGGCAGGATTTAAATTTATGACCACTCATCATGATGACCATTTTCATATGATTTTTCATAAGGGCAATCCTAATTATATGTCACTACCCGGTCTTACGGTTTTATTTGGAGGTATGTGGATAGCCAATCTGAATTATTGGGGATGCAACCAGTATATTACCCAAAGAGCGTTGGGTGCTAACCTGAATACTGCCAGGAGTGGGATATTATTTGCTGCTTTCCTAAAATTATTGATGCCTATCATTGTCACCTTGCCGGGTATCGCAGCCTATGCCCTTCATCAAAAAGGGTTATTTCAAAATGAAATGTTAGGTGCCGATGGAGTATTAAATCAGGATAAAGCGTATCCCATGCTGTTAAATTTACTTCCTGCAGGGTTAAAAGGCCTTTCTTTTGCTGCTTTGACTGCTGCCGTAGTTGCTTCGTTGGCAGGAAAAGCAAACAGCATATCGACCATTTTTACCCTGGATATCTTTAAGAAATACTTCTCAAAAGATATGAGTGAAAAACAATTGGTTTGGGTAGGCCGAATTGTTATCATCATTGCAATGGTCCTTGCAATTATTATTTCTCCTTTTATGGGTATTGATAAAAAAGGAGGTTTCCAGTTTATACAGGAAATGACCGGTTTGCTGTCTCCCGGCATATTTGCAGCTTTTGTCATGGGATTCTTCTGGAAAAGGACAAACTCAGCCGGCGCTTTATTTGCTATCATCGGTGGCTTTATAATTGCTTTTGCTATGCATAAAAACTGGCTTCCGTTTGCAGATTGGAGTACCATACCATTTCTGGATCGAATGGGTTGGGATTTTCTTATTCTGATCGTTGGTATGGTTATTTTGGGATATGCACTTCCTAACGAACAAAAAGGGTTGGAGATCGATACGACTATGTTTAAGACTTCAAGATCCTTTGCAATCGGTGCGGCTTTGGTAATTGCTATTTTGATTTTCTTATATGCTTATTTCTGGTAAGTTATTCCTATAAATCGCACAAAGGGATGGTATTGGATCTCATTAAACAAAAACGTCAAAGTATCTGAATTATGAATTATAAAA
>CALMKY010000275.1 GCA_937867195.1 uncultured Saprospiraceae bacterium
CACTGTTATGGTATTGATCCGATTCCAAGGAATAATGGGATGGCTGGTAAGTCTTGATAAAATGGATGATCCGCTCGGTTTCTTCCTTAGACGTAATTTGCTGAATTTTTGATTTGAAAGATTCCAGTTTTAATTGATGGGCCGTATCGAATGTTCTTAACCACGGATACTCTTCATCGGTATCGGCGTCCCGGGTATTATTAAAAAATGCATAGAACTTATAATAATCTTCGTGCTTAAAAGGATCATAAGGATGTGCATGGCATTGAACGCAGGCGAAGGTAGTACCCATCAGCGTTTGCCAGGTCGTATTGACACGATCGATGATGGCGGCTGTGCGAAACTCTTCATTATCGGTTCCTCCTTCGTCGTTGGTCATCGTGTTGCGATGATATGCAGTAGCAATGAGTTGGTCATCCGTAGGATCGGGTAGGAGGTCTCCTGCGATTTGTTCCTGCAAAAACAGATTGTAAGGTTTGTCTTTATTAAATGCATTGATAAGCCAATCCCGATAACGCCATATCGTGCGGTTATCATCCCGTTCGTACCCTTTGGTGTCTGCGTATCGTGCGAGATCCAGCCACATGGCGGTCCATCGTTCGCCATAACGTTTGGAAGCAAGCAATCGATCTACCAGCTTGGCATAGTTTTCTTCAGTAGGATTTTGCGTAAAATCATAAGTAATCGAATCGGGAGATTGTATCCCGATCAGGTCCAGGGATACTCTTCGTGCCAGGGTATACGCATCTGCAACCGGACTCATGTGTAAGTTTTTTGATCTGGCTTCTTTCAAAAGATACTGATCAATATTGTTTTTTATCCATGCATCTTTTGATGTCGGGATGACGGGTTGTTTTACCGGAATATAAGACCAATGCTTGCCCCAAACAGCACCCTGTTTTATCCATCGGTTGAGTATGCTGATTTCTTCTTTAGACAAGGGATCATGTTTATAAGGCATTCGATCTTCAGGATCCTGACTTTTTATTCTGTGAATGAGTTCACTTTGTTCCGGGTGTCCCGGCACGATGGCTAACTTACCTGATTTTACTTTTGATTTTGCTTCTTCTTCAAATAACAGAGAAAATCCTCCCTGCTTTTTAACGCCGCCGTGGCATGCAATACACTTTCGGTTGAATATGGGTTTTACTTGAGTATTGAAATCTATTTTTCCGGAACCAAAAAAATTAAATCCCAAAAAGCTGATGACTCCCAGACTAAATAGATAGAGACCTTTTCTAACTAAGACCGTCGACATTGTACTATTGCTTTTGACTCTTGAAATTAGTACAAATACTCATACTTATTCAACCAAAGACAAAGAAAATTATGAAGATAATTAAAACGATGGGTATGACGCTGACGAACTCATTACTTTCTAATTATCGACAATGAGCTATAAACCCTTATTTCTTTCCATCGTAGGCCCAGGTAAGCAAAATTGCCCCCCAGGTATAACCTCCTCCGAAAGCTGTCAATACTAATTTGTCACCTTCTTTAAGTTGGGATTCGTATTCCCACAAACACAACGGTATCGTGGCAGCTGTGGTATTGCCATAGCGTTGGATGTTTACCATGACTTTTTCCATTGGGAATGACAGCATGTCCGCAACAGATTTAATTATTCTAAAATTGGCCTGGTGGGGTACGACCCAATCGATATCGGCGGATTGGTATCCTGCTTTAAGAATTACCTCTTTAACAGACTCTGACATACCTTTTACTGCTGCTTTAAAAACTACTTTACCGTCTTGCCACACAAAATGTTCGCGGTTGGCAACAGTCTCTGCTGAGGGTGGTCTTAAGGATCCTCCGGATTTTATTCTTAGATTATCTTTACCGCCTGCATCCCCAAAAAGTGAGATTTGTTGTATGCCAAAGCCGTTAATAGACGGTTCTAATAAAACAGCCCCTGCAGCATCGCCAAATAAAATACAAGTAGAGCGGTCTGTATAGTCTGTGATGGATGACATTTTATCGCTCCCTACAACAATTACTTTACGATGCATACCTGATTTAATAAATTGGGCCCCGGTGGCTAATGCAAATAAAAACCCGGAGCAGGCAGCATTGAGATCAAAACCATAAGCATGGTGGATACCTGCAAGTTTACAGATTTGATTGGCCGTATCCGGTACATTATAATCACCCGTAACGGTTGCACATATAAGCAGTTCAATATCATCCGGATTGGTTCCGGTTTTTGTTAATAATTTTTTCACAGCTTCTGCCCCCATGAAAGCACTGGCTTTCTCCGGATCCTTGAGAATTCTTCTTTCTTTGATTCCCACCCGCTCAGTAATCCAATCGTCGTTGGTTTCAACAATTTTGGACAAATCCTCGTTCGTCAATTTGGTTTCTGGTACGTAAGCATCAATCCCCGTAATGGCCACTGTGATTTCACCACTCATAGTCACAAATTTATAAAAACTTATGAAATGAGCTAATTATATAAAAAACACATAAACTTTCTTTTTAAATCATAAGGCGTTATAAATCAAATTATTATAGTTATATTAAATTTTATCTAACTAAAACTGGTATAAGCTTTGCTTTGATAGTCAAGTAAATAAGTAAAATCATCCAGGTCATGAAAAATATCATAACTATCCTATTTGTCATTGCCACCAGCTTAAACCTCCGAGCAGATGAGCAACAAGATGTAAGATTTTTTAGTGGAACAGTCGAGATGGCTAAAGAAAAAGCATTGAAAGAAAACAAACTTTATTTTATCGAGTTTTATGCCAAATGGTGTGAACCCTGTAAATGGATGGATGAATACACTTTTAAAAATACTGATTTGTCAACCTATATTTCCGGTTATTATGTACCTGTGAAAGTGGATGTCGAAAGTGTTGACGGTTTTGCATGGAAACAAAAATATAAAGTTCATTATTTGCCGACAATCGTGGTATGCAATGGATCTGGAATAGTGCTGGGTAAATATGAAAAAAGCATGGCTGCAGCAGATTTAATGAGAATATTAAAAAATCATCAACAAGCTCCAGGGGAGATCGAGGCAGTTGCGGTGCCTGTTAAAACCAACGAGAATGTAGAGGCCAAGCCAGCATTTATAACGGTACACAGAGAGCCCGGTCTTCCCAAAGTGAGCGAAGTTGCCAAGCCAAAGACCAGCTCAGCCAATACAAATCTTGCCACAGAGGCAAAACCATCCTTGATCAACAAACTTAACTCTGTCCCTGCAAACTCATATTTAAATACCAAGAAAAATGGGGAGCCTTCCTCGGCTTCAGAAAAATTCAGAGTGCAGGTAGGCGTTTATAGTGACGCTTCCAATGCTTTTAAATCAGTGGACAGATTAAAAAGGGATTTTAAAAATGTAGTCCAGGTTTTTAATAATAAAAATACAGAAACCAATATAGTAACCTACCGGGTTACGATCGGTAAATTTAATACCAAAGAAGAAGCTTCGGTTTTTGTTCAGGAATTGAAAACGAAAGGCATTCTGGGTGTAGTAAAGCATATTACTGAATTGGATTCGACCATGAAACCATAAGGACCTTTCCAAGTGGGAAATTGATGAATCGTTATATTACCTGACATTTTTTCAATTCTACAAATCCGCAATTCATTAAGCATTCTTAATCTTTTCTGAATGTATACTTTTTGCCAGAACCATTTCGTTTATTACCTTGATATATGTGTTAAATTTGGTAAGTGAACGATAGCTTCTGTACCTTTGCGGCTCATTTTATCTATTTCACAAGCCGGATCCAATTATATTATAATCCAATGAATTGCCGACTGCGTT
>CALMKY010000276.1 GCA_937867195.1 uncultured Saprospiraceae bacterium
CAATGGATTCATCGACAGGTGTATTGGATCCGGTGCTCATCCTGATCGCTTGTACCAGGTCATCGGTACGCAAACCATTAGTAATCACATCGGCATTGGGGTCGAGTATCCTAAAATTAGGAAACCAGGTATGAGGTCGATACCATACAAATTTCAATCTAAACAACCACCAAAATCGATCTTCATTTTCAGGTTCTACTCCAATATCTTGCATAGAGTTAACATGCCCTTGTCCGTTATATATTTTAATGGCCAATCTGAATATTTCTCCCAGCACGATATTTCGAGGTACTTCGGCTCTATACCTGATAAGACTTAGCATACCAGGTCTATTATAACTTTCCATGGATTCAAATCCTATCCATACTTTATTAGTTTCAGGCCAATCTTGTTCATTGATTAAGTATTTAGGAAATTTCCATTTTATTTTATACTCTTCAGTAGGAATCTGGAACAGGCAATCCAATGCTTTGATGATTAAAAACCAGGCGGGGAATAATAAAGTAGCGCCCAGGAAATAATCAGCATAGGATACTTTAAAAAATTTAAGTGAAAGAGCGACTCCTATTGATAAACTAATGCCACATAATAGTATAAATAATAATTCTAAAATAAATGAATCCTTTTCTGCATCTTCCGGATCTCTTTTGACCCACATAATTTTCCTGAGCATATACCATACTAAAAAAATACCCAGGCCAAAACAAAATATAGAAAATAGTAAATAACATGTCTCGATGGACATCGTATTTCTGATTGAAAATAAATTGATCAAACTGCCACATGCACCCCCTATCATTAAATAAATAACAAAATGAAACCAGGCCTTCCTGTCCCTTTGTCTCCGATCAAATGCAAATAAAAATATTAATAATAAAACGATGCCTATAAGGGATAAATAAATAATCCATTTATATTTTTCAATAAAATCCATATCAATTAGTTATTATATTATATTCCAATAAAACATTTTCTTCGCCCAGGATTACTGCATGGCCTTTATATCCCGGTATCAAGAGAATCTCATAATTAATCTCGATGGGTAATAGATAGGGTAAAATAATCGTCTCCAATAATTTTCTATTCGTAGTACCCGGTAATAGGCCTTTGATTTGTTCTGCCGTGAGATTATTAAAAGAAATTTTTAATGATTCTATACCATCATAAAAAGTATTTCCTACTATGGTATTCATACCCAGAGATCCTGATCCAAGTCTCTGAAGTTGATCCGAAGGAATTTGAATCGTCATCGGAGCAGCAGTCTCTACAGTAATATCATGACCGGTCAATAATTCTAAAATCTCCTGTGTGAGCGGCCAGTGACCTATGATTTTATCAAGGTAAGGAATGATACCCAATAATATCTTTTGTTGAGAACTACTTAATCCTGTTAATTCTCTTTCACTAAATTCTTTAAACCAATTTTCAGGAATCAATTCTTCAAATCCGGAAGAACTAATTTCATTTTCAATCTTGAGCCAAAAAAACAATTGCTGAAAAGGAAGTAAAAATTTCCTTGCATTATCTTCTTGCTCATTGGGTGTAAGGATATGATGATTTTCTAGCTCGACTACATCCTGTGGATAAAATATATGCTCAGGCAAAATATCATAAAATGATTCACGAGTAGTATCGAGGTGATATAGTTTTTTTTCAAGTCGATGTGAGAAGCTATCATCAGACCAGTCTACGATATCTCGTCGGCCTGGTCGCTGATGCCAAAGGATGGGATTGAGTAAAATCTGTTCAGTAGTGATATCAAATCGCTCTATCAATAATGATGCGAGGATCTCCGCTTTGAGATCCAGTGTCGTATATTTTAATGAAGGCAGTGTATTCATAGCATCAGTTTAAAATTACTTTATAGGCTACGATGCCCATGGTTTTCTCTTCGAGATTCCATTGAATTTCGTTTTTCAATAAAATACAATTTTGATCTTCCGGATTCTGCACTTTTAGATTCACCGCAAAAGCTCTTTTGATCCCGGCTTGATCGCCATCGAGTATTGGTTCAAAAATGGGTTTGATATCGATGTCTAATAATTGATCACCGAGCTTGCTTCTGCAAAGGCTTTTGATATCATTGACGGTGCTGATGCGCTCCTTTCTAAATAAAGTATCTTGTATTTTTCTATTTTGTTCTGATGATGTGATGGTTAGTTTTCCCCCTGTAGTCTGTGTGACCAGGGTTATGCTTTCGGGGTCAATACCGGGAATGGGTGGTGCGATCACGAGCTTAGTACCGATGCTGATATTATTTGCACTCTCACCTACCGTGGTCCAATATTTGATTTCTGAATCCAGTTTTTTATTTTTTGCGAGATTGACAATCAAATAAACCGGAATGGATGCACCTTCTACCCAATCCTGGTTTAATTCTTTGGTAATTCGCCTACCCAATACTTCATGAATTTCTTCCAGCGAAAGTTTTAATCCGAGATTTTCGATGGATTTTTGCTCCATTTGTTCCTGTCTGAACAATGAGAGCATATATGATAGTCGTTGCCAGGTATTGAGATTATCCAGTCGACCAGTGCCGGCATATCTAAGCGAATATTTGATTTCACTATTATCCGCTTTAAATAATTTAGAAATCATCTCAGGTTGTATTTCATTACCCGTCTTTAAATCGACTACCGTATGAATACCACAAAATCTTCCCTGCTCGGGTTGTAATGGAATGATTTCTACACCAAATGAATTAGAAAAATAAGTCTCATGATCTGATTTTTTGATCAATTTCCTATTTGCTATTGGGAAATAATTAATACCGGCTATAAAATTTCTTACCGCATTGGTCAGGTTAACCGGATAAGGTAAATCTATCTGTATATAATTATAATATGCAGATGGCTTATCCGCCTTGGTATTCAGATTAAAAGTAGAAACACCAAAGTTTTTAAGCCATTGCAAAAAAAACGAACCCGGATCAGTACTATTTATAAAATGGAGTTCTTTATCATGGATCGAATAAAAATTGGCATTGAATCGGCTTTTTACTTTTTCTATCAAATGAGATTCAGAGGAAAATAATTCAGATAAGGTAGGACTATAATCAGCAAAGCCAAATGAAAAGTTGACCGCATCTCCATTGAGATACCATTTACTGTTTTTCAATGCTGATAAGAATACCTGGTTCTCTGCAGCAACACCGATAAAATCAAAATAAAACTGTACATCATCCAGGCTATCTAATTTATCTTTTGACTCTATCACCATGAATAGCTTAGCCAACCTGGCATCAAAAGAACTACCTGATTTATTTTGTGTATCGATGATGTTTTCATTAAACCCAAGATATCGGATTGACGCATCTATCAATCTTACATCAAATATGGGCGAGAAATAATACAGGTCCTTCTCTAAGAATAATTTTAATTCGGTAGTTTTATCTATTATTAATTGTTTTACAGTAGGTAATACTTTAGCAACAGCTATAGCGGGCAATGGAATTTGAAAAGCTTCCGGTATTAAATACCTGAGTATCCTCTCCTGTATGCGATCATCGGTCTCAAGGATACCATCGTAAACTGATTTAGCCTCAGATGCACACGCATCGATCAGTAGATTGACCAATGGATCTGCATCAATCATATCATATCCCCATTCGTCAGACGCGCGTGTCTCCAAATGGGTCTTGGCCCACTCGAGCATATCTTTTTTTATTTGTGAGGCAGTGCGACTGATGTCCATGATACTCTAAGTTGGTTTTAATAATTATAAATGTAAAATTAAAAATTATGAATTTATATGTGAGAATCAAAATATTTACACATTAAACAAGTTTATTTCCATAGACGAAAATTTTGATAAATTAAAATAAAGAAATTATTTCGCTAATGTCCAGTGGTTGATCAAAAGCATATTCTTTTTTTATTTTGCCCTTGACCTGTACTTTTACTTTGATGGCGATATCTTCCATTTTTTTTGCAAAAAGTTTTGGTCTATTTCCTCCAAGATTTCCATCTTCGTATTGTACATCTACTTCCACCTCTTCTACTAAGATCCTTCGTTCGTATTTATCTAAAAGATCATGGATATTTTCTCTGAGTATTTTTTTAAACTTAGCTTCATCACCAGTATCTTCCATACTTCGATTTGAAGCTAAAAAACGATAGCGTTGTAGTCTGCATCCATAGTACGGATCATATCGATATCGATGACCCGGTGATATCAGGATTGTAAAAATATTTTGCTTGATCGAGTCGAGAAGGTTTGATTTTAATAGACTTCCTTTTTTACCAAATCTTTCAGTACGGAAAGGAAGTGAATAATAAACCTCTTTAGCCATGACTCAGGATGATTAATTCAGTTTAAGCATGCTTCCGGTAACCGTGGTTATACCTGCTGACTCGACATTCATTTTACCATTGCCCTTGACATCGGTAGAGGCAGAACCTTCTATACTGACTGTCGTAGCTTTTTCTGTAAGACTCATGTCCGCTACGATATCGATCATTTTACCATTGATCTTTACGGATTTAGCACCATTGATCTCGATATCATCGGCTTCGATAGTAATTTTTTTAGGTGCTTTGATTTTGATCTCCTCTTCATCACTTATGATCGTAATAACTTTTTTTGCTTTAAAATCCATTTTACCATCAGTCGCCGTACCAGAAAAATCTACCGGGCTACTCAAGGCCATACTTTGTTTTTTATCTTCATCATGCATGAGTATCAAATTGCCACCTTTCGTCTTGATTGCTTTTTTATAATTATTGTCATCAAAATACTGAGGCTTGGCTTCACCATGATACATACCGGGAATCAATACATACGGCTTTTCTGGATGATTTTGTTCAAAGGCTACAATGACCTGGTCACCTTTTTCCGGCACCATATAAAAGCCCTTGTCCCCACTTGCCATCGGCGATGATACCCTGATCCATGGAGTCATACTGTCATCCCCTTTTAATGGCTTTTGCCAACTAAACTGTACACGTATACGACCGAGCTTTTTAGGATCATTATTTTCTTTTACTTCTCCAAATAATGGTTGACATGCAGGCGGGTCAGGAGATATTTGAGTCGGAGGTACTACTACATCTAAAGGTACTGCATCAAAAGTATTGGTATAGTCATCACCATGTGTCGATACCGAATGATGTAATCGAGTGATCACATATTTACCATAGTTTTCTAAACCTCCTACCAATAAACCTTTCCTGGAATCTACTACTTCGATTATCTTACCAATACCCAGATTAAAATTAGTAGATGTACCCGATAAAACAGCAAGCCTGGCAATATTCAGATTTTGCTTAAGAGTTTTGATTTGATCCAGATCTGCATCGTCCATACTGATTTGTATCGGCATATCAAATTTATTACCAAAGATTTCTCCTTTCGATTTATCTAATGCCACTTTTGCAAATGGATTTTGTAAATCCGAATATTCCGAATTTTTTGTTGGAGGAGCATTATGGTTTTTATAGTCATAAGCAATAATTTTAAAATTTACTGGAACTGCATTAAGAGATATATCGAAATAATTAAGATCATAAGCAAAATCGAGCCTTACAGGTTCAGACTCAGGCAACTTACCAAAAATCAATTTATGACCATTATAAAAAAACCATTCGCCATATCGGGCAGCTAACCTGTTTAAAAAATCAAAGTTGCTTTCAGCATTTTGAACACAATATTTCAATTCTTTAGTATATCCCGGATTACTTTCCATATCAATTTTACCTGTATAACTACTGAAAGCTTCATCGACAATCTTAGTTAAAGGTTTTTTTCCAAAAGATTTAAAAACTAAAGCATCATCAGCTAGAATAGAAATACTTTGACCCCGAATTAAAAATTCAGAACCGCCTGTTTTTGCTCGAGAAAGGGCTAACGATGTAATTACCCCTTTAAAACAGTTTTCAATTTCTACAATTTCACCTAACCATTTCTCAGAAGAAGTTTTAAGTGTGTTCTTAAACATAGGAAGGCTGTCATCACTCGGTAACCTTATGGTGAAATAATGATGATTCGAAATGGCTTGCTCAAGTTGAAGCTCGGCAAACAAATGAGTGATATCATCTCCTGCTAGTTTAATATTAAAGTTTGTCCATTTCATACTGTAATTATTATTTTTTCATTTGATGCCCCTTCAGGCATCTCTAATTCGGATGGCCATCTAAATTCAATAAAATTTTTCTTTTTATAAAATTGAGCGCATGCTGTACTATCATGTTGATTTCCTCCCATGATTAAAAGACTCCCTTTTTCTTTATGGGTTCCACAATAAAACCCAACATGCCTTAATGTTTGATCAGTTGAATCACTTCTATCAAAAACAGCAATTGCACCGAAAAGTGGATTCTTTAGTTTTACACCCCAATTTAACCAAGTGAGAGCTTTTGATGATGGTTGCGATTCTATTCTTAGTTTGGATTTTTCATCAGCCCAAATATTTTTTACATTTGTTTTTAACTGTTCTAAATAATTCTGATCAAATCCATCAAACTGAGAATAAACTCCAAACTGAAATCGAAGTTTTCCTGTATATTTATATTTCTTTGGCAACGAAAACTCACCTGAGACACCCGTATAATGACCTA
>CALMKY010000277.1 GCA_937867195.1 uncultured Saprospiraceae bacterium
AAGTTTTCATTTAATTTACCTTTTATAGGATCTCATTTAAGTTTGTTTACCATTATCTGGCTGGTATCGACCCTGGTGTTTACTTATTATTCTACAAAAGATCAGGACTTTTCAGCCAATCCTGCCATGAAGTACATGCAATACCTGATGCCGGTCGTATTTCTTGTAATCTTTAATAATTCAGCTTCCGGTCTGACGGCTTATATGGCATTTTCTAATTTACTCAATATTGCTCAAACATTGGGAGGAAAAGCATTATTGTTCCCGGTTCATAAGATGCGGGCTGAACTCAACGCAGCCAAATTAAAGCCTAAGAAAAAAGGTGGATTCAGCGAGCGATTGGAACAAATGATGAAAGAGCAACAATCAAAAGCTGAGGTGGCCTCACGGCAAAAGCAGGTTAAAAAATGATCGTTCGGATAATCATGTTGAATATTATACTTTCATTTTTAATGTCTTGCTCCTCCGGCAAACTGTCGGTGATTCACTCGTACAAAGAACCAAAGGATACCATTTCGGAAGCTAAAAAGGAGTTGAGCCCGGTCCTTCTGGATTCAATCCAGGCTACTGAAGAAATAAAATTGGATACGGTGCTTACGATTGCCTATGGTGCCTGTTACGGTAAATGTCCGGTCTATGATATTACATTATATAATTCAGGCCTGATCATTTATACTGGAAATAAAAACGCGGATCGATTTGGTCAATTCAGTCTTCAAATCAATACGGAAGAAGAAAAAATCATCGAAAACATGATTGTTCACAATGATATAGGCAATTTAAGTGATTATTATCCTACCGACAAAGAAGCGACGATTCCTGATTTTCCTCTTACCAAATATTTTTTTAAAATAGGAATAAAGTCGAAAATGATCATCGTCAACAATTCACCTCCCCGTTCGCTTACACAAATTGAAAAAACCATCCATTCCTACCTGCAAACGAAAAGTTGGAAGAAAATCGCCAATTAATTCAATCTTTCGGGGCCGGGCATACTAAAACTCGACCATGAGATTCATCGGATGGCCGTCTCGTTTAAACTCAACATTTACTTTATCCTTTTTATTATATTTTGCCAAGACTTCCATATAGCCATTCATATCTTTAATCACGGTATCTCCGACTTTGGTGATGATATCGCCGGCTTTCAGTCCAGCCAAAAATGCTGGTTTACCTTCTGTAACGCCATCGAGTCGGATACCGCCATCGGAATACAGATAATCCGGCATAATACCAAGCGTCACTTTAAAAGAAGAAGATCGTTTACCGCTTTCGTCTTTCGTCTTGGTAAAAGCCAGTCTGCCAGATTGATTTTTTTGATGAATCAGGTCTACCGCAAGATCAGCAATCTCGATGATACCTTCGTAGTTAATAAATTGAGAATCATCCGATGGCTTGTGATAATCTTTATGTTGACCGGTAAAAAAATGCAAGACCGGCATCCCTTTCAAATAAAATGATGTATGATCAGATGGCCCCTGCCCGGATTCGGTTGAAGCAATTTTAAATCCATGATAGGTCGCATTATTTTCAAAGACAGGCTTCCAAGCAGGTGATGTGCCTACTCCATTTACAGCAAGCGATCGACTGGCATTTAATCTGCCTACCATATCAAAATTGACCATATAGTTGTATTGAGCCGGGTCAAACATTGGATCTTTCGTAAATGCATTTGAACCAAATAAACCCATTTCTTCACCACTGAATGCTATGAATAGATAATTATTCCCTCTTGCTTCCGGATCATTTTTAAGTTTTTCTGCTATGGCCAATATACAGGCGATTCCGGATGCATTATCATCCGCCCCATTATGGATGGACGTGTCATTAGCTGCTAAAGAACCGGAACCGGTGCCCCCATGACCGAGATGATCGTAATGAGCACCAACAATCACCGTTAAAGCCGCATGGTTATCGATGCGCGCTAAAATATTTTTCGAAGTAAACACTGGCAGGTCTTTCATAGCGCCGGCCGATGTATCGTGCGGATTCCTTGGTTGTTTATATTGATACATAAATTCCCAGGTACCATCAAATCCTCCTGGTTTTAATCCCATGGATTCAAATCGATTCAGGATATATTCTCTTGCCAGTTCTTCTCCTTTAGAGGATGTATTGCGACCCTCCAGCAGATCAGAGGACAGATAGACTACATCGACTTTGGCCTGCATCAATGCATGTGACGAAGTCTGAGTAATTAAAAAGGATGTGGGTAAAATTAAAATTATGAATAACAGAAATCTCTTCATCCTACAAAAATAAAGGAATATGCCTATGCGTCACTTCCTTTGATCCTTATAAAGACAACTTCATAATATAATCGGTCTGTGGATCATTGCCCATCATAAAATCATGAGAACCAGTTTTGACAAAACCCAGGCGTGTATAAAACTTAATGGCACCCAGGTTGTGTTCCCAGACTCCAAGCCATATACATTGATAGTTTCTTTCTTTCAGTCGCTTTATTAAAAAATCTATTGCAAATTGACCCATTTGACGTCCTTGATAATCCTTGCCAATGTATAACCTTTGCAATTCAACCATGGATGTCTCTTTCCAATGATGTTCATTTATACCAAGATTGATCTTAAAATACCCCGCTATCTTATTTTCATAATATAAAAAGTAAAACTCAGCTCCCGGATCGTTCAATTCACTTAAGAGCTGATTTTTACTAAATGACTGATGAATGTAGAGATTAAAATCTTTTGGATCATTCTGGTGAGCAAAGGCATCCACAAAAGTACTCACCGAAATCGTTACTAATAAATCAATATCAAAAGTAGTAAGCTTTCGAATAGCGATTGTACCGTTCATTCAATTTAGAATGGAAGATCATTATCAAAATCACCGCCAGATAATGGAGGAGGTGAAGATGGAAATCCGGAGTTACTTGCTCCACGCGGAGTATAGGATGGATTCCCCTGAGATGCATTTCCAGGCGCATTGCCGGCAGGCATAATTCTCCATGCTTTGCAATCTGTATACCATTTGCCTTGATATTCTCTGCTTTCAACATCAAAGTCGATGCTCAGCATATCACCCGGAGCCATTTTGAGATTATTCAATTTATCGCCCCATACCGAGATACATATTTTTTTAGGAAACTGTCCATCGGTCTCAACGATAATATCCTGTTTACGCCATTCCCCGTTTTTCCCGGTTCCGGTTTGAGCCGGCATAACCTGATACAATTTAGCTATAATTTGCATTTATATATAAAGATTGATTAATTGTTCAAACATCTCTTGTTTGCCGCTTATTAAAGAAGGTTCACCATTTTTGATAGCTAAGTCACGTAAGGAGCTCAGCGACAATTTACCTTCTTCAAATAATTTACCATCTCCGGCATCGAATGTGGAATATCGTTTGGATCTCCAATTTTCGAGTGGTGATTCGTCGAGAATTTTATCTGCGATGACCAAAGCCCTCGCGAAAACATCCATTCCATGAATGTGCGCAATGAATAAATCTTCCAGATCGGTACTATTACGACGAATTTTTGCGTCAAAGTTTACTCCTCCTCCTTGCAATCCTCCGGCGCGGAGAATGACCAACATAGCTTCAACGGTTTCATACAGGTTGATTGTAAATTGATCGGTATCCCAACCGTTTTGGTAATCACCGCGGTTGGCATCAATACTGCCCAGCATACCGGCATCGGCTGCTACCTGAAGTTCATGCTGGAAA
>CALMKY010000278.1 GCA_937867195.1 uncultured Saprospiraceae bacterium
TATTACCCATCAAACCCTGATATCCTGATTCAGCACTATTCCAGCCTGCGAGTAATGGAACCTGTGCTTGTTGTTTTGATTCAAATATTTCAGTCAGAGTCTTTGGTAAAAAATAATTGTCTACGGTCACCGGGAAACCGAAGCGATGAGATTCATCGTACATTTCATAAAGATCACGGGATGATAATTTTCTTAGTTCTGCCAATGAGTTTACTTTGAAGCTCTTTGCAAAGTCTGCACCGATTTTTTCTGCATCTTTCAATGGTGATGGAGGCAATGCAGAAATACCTGCACCACTTTCACCGATGGCCGCCACAATGCTATTTCGCGATAAGGGAGACCCCATCAAATAACTTACAGAAATTGAGCCGGCAGATTCACCACAGAGAGTGATATGATTTGGATCACCGCCAAAAGCTGAAATGTTTTTCTTAATCCAATTCAATGCTGCTACCTGATCGAGTAATCCATAATTACCCGATCCTTTATAAGATGTCTCGGCACTTAACTCCGGATGCGAAAAGAAGCCAAAAATATTAAGACGATGATTAGCGGTTACGACAACAATCCCTTTTTTAGCCATCGCTTCACCATCGTACCGTGGCTCCGATGCATCACCTGCTACAAAACCTCCTCCATATATATAAAAGAGTACCGGTAAATTTTTGGTATTGCGTTTCGCCGGTGTCCACACGTTGAGATATAGACAATCTTCACTCACTCCTTCAGATCGGCTCGCCATGTCTTCCCATATCAGTTTCTGCATTGGGCGAGGACCAAACTTTTTAGTTTGTTTGACACCGGACCAGGGAGCAACGGGTTGTGGTGCTTTCCATCTAAGGTTTCCAACTGGCGGTGCTGCGAAGGGAATTCCAAAATAGGTCTGTATCTGGGACTTGGTGTCATAGTTTCCTTCAATGACTCCGGATTCTATTTTTGTTTGGACAGAAAACGCATTGTTTTGTGCAAATGCATTGCAACAGGCGATTATACTCAATAATATAAATAAGGCTTTTTTCATGTGTGAAAGATAAGATATTCATAGTATTATTGTGGCAGTTAAGTATTGGCAAAATGAAAATAAAAGCGATCGATTTTCGTCTCGAAAACCTCCAATTGTCCAAGCCATATAAAATAGCCTGGAAAACGGTGGATCATGTGGAAAACTTATTCTGTAAGATCACATTGGATAATGGAGTGACGGGATATGGTGCCTGCAATCCGGAAAACGAAGTAGTGCATGTGTCCACTGCCAAGACGTTATTGGCAAAAGAAAAATTAGATTACGATTTATTAATAGGTAAAAACATTGAAGATCCCGGAGCAATACTAGAACCTCTATCACAAGCTTTACCGGATGTGCCTACCTTATTGGCATGCCTGGACCTGGCGGTCTACGATGCCTGGGCTAAAAATCAAAATAAATCCCTGGTCAATGCGCTTGGTAAAAAGATTGAACCGCTTTCTACATCGGTCACGATCGGAATCATGGATGTGGAAGAAACATTAAAAGAAGCGAATGCATTTATTGATTCAGGATTTGATCATCTGAAAATCAAAATCGGGATTGACCTTAAAGAAGATATTGACCGTTTGAAAGCGTTGAGAGATCATCATGGTAGTAAAATTTTTATCCGGGCAGATGTCAACCAGGGATATATACTCGATGAATTTAAAAAACTATACGTAGCTTGCCAAGATCTTAATATCGAACTGTATGAACAACCTTTGCGTGCGGATCGTTTTGAAGATGTAGATCAGCTTGCTGAGGAGATGCGCAGATCAATCGCTGCTGACGAATCGCTGCATGACGAAGCCATGGCGTCCGAACTTGCTGCAAACAAGCGATGTGGCATCTTCAATATCAAACTCATGAAATGTGGTGGACTCTATCAAGCCGGTAAAATCATCCGCATCGCAGAACCCAATCATATTGACATTATGTGGGGTTGTAATGATGAAAGTAATCTGAGTATTGCAGCGGCGATGCACCTGGCGTATTCTACCCGGGCTACAAAATACCTGGATCTCGATGGCAGTTTTGATCTTGCCTATGATCTTGCCAAAGGTGGATTCGAAGTAAAAGATGGTAAGCTGCTACCTTTGGATAAACCGGGTATTGGTGTGGAATTGGAATGGTAATAAAATTCATTCCAAAGATTTATGCATCGATATCACCTGATTGGTTATTCCCCGACCCAGATCTACTTCATAAGAGGTGAGGGCCACATAACCGCATGAAGAATACAATTTTTCGCCGCTTAAAGTTGCTAATAGTTCTGTTGATGTAAAACCATTCGATTTAGCTTCAGATTCACATAATTGGAGCAAACGCCTTCCTATCCCTTTTCTGGTATAATCGGGATGAACAAAAAATGCTCTGATCCTGGCAGAATCTTTGCCCGGATTCAATTCCTTTTGAGTAAAATCAGGATTTTTATTTTTACCAAATAATAATTTTCGTTTACTCCAACCACCGCAGCCTACCAGATCTCCCCTGGTATTTTCTGCTACCCAATACGTATTATCCAATATTAATTGCTGATCCACTGTCCAGGCATTTCCCAAAGCAGCATTGATTTCATCTTTTGTGTAATACGAAGAGTTTATAGATCGGGCTGAAATCCCTATAAGTTGTTCGAGTTGGTCTACATCTTGAAGGACTGCTTTTCTATAAATAATATTCATTGAAGCCGGTAAAATTAAACTTCAACGGATATATATTGCAAGGATGACCTGCATGTAATAACTTAGAGATGCCTCATGTAAAATAATATGAAGAATCCTCGAAGAGAATTTATAAAAAATACTACCGGTTTCGCTGCCGGTATAGGTATCCACACGGATCAATGGCTGAAATCAGCATCAGGTATCAGAAGTGCTAAACCCAAAAGAGATGCCGGTATGCAGCTCAGCGAAGCTTTTTTCTGGGGCATCGATGAGCAGCGAATAGCTTATTGCAAACAAATGGATGTACAGGGTGCCGTTTCCGGTATCAATGCCTCACTCGCAGGAAAGGATGTAAAACCCTGGGAAGCTGAAGCAATTAAAGCGAATAAAGCAGCCTGGGAAAAAGCGGGAATGAAACTGAAGGTGATAGAAGGTCCACCCGCCCTGGGCAATGCTACCAAACTCGGATTGAATGACCGGGATCAGGAGATATCCAATTTCATCAAGTTTATGAAAAATCTGAAAGCCAATGGTGATATTGATGTGATCTGTTATAATTGGATGCCTGTGATCGGATGGTATCGGACTAAAAAAGATGATATAGGTCGCGGCGGAGCCTTGGTTACCTCATTTGATCAATCATTAATTAAAGAATTGCCGGATACTGAATATGGTAAAGTATCAAAGGAAACGCTGTGGTCCACATTGGAATATTTTTTAAAAGCAGTCATTCCTGAAGCCGAAAAAATCGGAATGAAACTCGCGATGCATCCGGATGATCCGCAAATCGACAGCATCAGAGGAATCTCCCGTATCATGACTTCAGTGGAAAATTTTAAACGAATGCTCTCGATAGTAAAAAGTAGCAGCAATGGGATCACGATGTGTCAGGGTAATTTTTCCCTGATGGGTGCAGATATTCCTGTTACGATTAAAAGTCTTGCCAAATACATCCATTTTGTTCACTTTCGCAATGTAAAAGATCTCAGCGGAAACAAGCCGAGTACTCAATTTGTTGAGACCTTTCACGATGAAGGCGATATCGATATGTACGCTGCCATGAAAGCATATTACGAAATTGGATTTTCAGGAGCCATCAGGCCAGACCATGTACCGACCATGGCAGGTGATAGCAATGATCATGCCGGCTATAGCAATGTAGGTGCTCTGTATGCTTTTGGGTATATCAGGGGATTGATGCATGCGATGAAATGATCTAGGTGTCAGAAATAATTTTCTCCCAGACACTCTTTGCAATCAATAAACTTAAATTCTCTATTACAAAAGAACCTGATAACACATCGTTCGTTTGTTTGAGTAAAGATTCTTCTTTGATAATATGCTGTGCCTTAATATGCCAACCCTGCACCGCCATGGTATGATCAAATGGCTTGATCACAATGGTATCCAATCCCGACAGTACTAAACTCGTCATCATCACAGTGGTACCGATCATGTAAAGATTTTTTTCAATGATATCCGGAGAAACCGATCCAATGATATATACGGGTGTGGCAACCAAGCCAAAACTTTTAAGTACGTGCAACCAAATTATGCGAATGGCTCTTACCATTGATATATTGAGTACAAGATCCTGACCGGCTTCGTACAGTATTCTTATATGATGAAGATCCTCCTGGAGATGGGTGCTTTTCTTTAATTGATCTATGATCATGAACCATTTTAATTTTAAAGTAACGGCAGTGTCATGATATGAAAAGGACTGATTAAGAGAATCCGTAGGACTTTCAGTGAAAGAAGCAAATTGATCGGGCTTGGTCTTTTGTGATTTACAATATTGTAAAAACGATTGTATTGAATCTTCCTGACCCCGAATGAATATATCTAGCCAACTGAGTTCTACTTTTTTTAGCGCTTTCCCCCAATCATACGAATGTACCGTATCGAAAAATAAAGACTGAGCGCCCAGGTTAAGCGCTGCAAGAATACTGTCATTGCTGAAGGTGTTTTGATCAAAAGATGCACCTATTTTCCATTCATTGCCTGTCATCAAGGTCGCAACGGATTTGAACGGACTTAAATCGAAGGGTGAAATTCTCTGATGATCCCAGATATAATCATACCGGGTCAGATCATCTGTTTTTAATTCAGATTTAACTCTATCTATATATCGTTCCTGGATTGAATTTGCTGATAAATCCATTCATTTTATTTATTAACGGGCATGAGAACAGGTTTAAATTCGCGCATATTGAGCTTTTTTCATAAGCTATCAAGTGCATCCACTTTCTTTTGAGTCAATAAATATACAAATTAGATGGTTCCGGATTACCGGCAGCCTTCGCTCCATTCTGTATACATCTGAAAAACCAATGGTACTAATTCATCTGCGAGTCTGCAGGGAGAATTAAAAAGAGCGCATATACCCATATGTAATTTGGGGTCTACAGCGATCTCTGCTCTGAATTCATTGGCGTAACCGGCGTGATAAATCCGAAAA
>CALMKY010000279.1 GCA_937867195.1 uncultured Saprospiraceae bacterium
TGGAGGCAACGAATACAAAATGGAATTTCACCGGGCACAATATCAAGGAATTCGACATGCCCTTTCTGTGCCGGCGCATCATCATCAACGGGCTGGTGATACCGGCGGTCATGGATTTCCAGAACATGAAACCCTGGGAAACAAACATGGTGGATACGTTCCAGTACTGGCGTTTTGGCGATTATAAACAATTCACCTCTCTTAAGCTGCTGGCTGCCGCCTTGAAAGTGCCTTCTTCCAAAGATGATATCGATGGCAGCAAAGTTGGAGAAGTGTATTATAAAGAAGATGATTTACCTCGCATCGTCCAATATTGTCAAAAAGATACCGTTACCGTCGCTCAACTTTATTTGCATTTCAATCATAGAGCATTGCTTACATCATCTCAGATAGAATTATTTAAATGAATAGCCCCATCATAGCCCCTTCCATCCTCAACAGTAATTGGGCACAATTGGGTGAATCCATCTCTATGTTAGATCAAAGCGATGCCGATTGGATCCATTTAGATGTCATGGATGGAAGTTTCGTGCCCAATATATCTTTTGGAATGCCGGTCATAAAAGCGATCAGAAAGTATTCCCAAAAGACCTTTGATGCACATCTCATGATTGTAAATCCTGACAAATACATCCAGGAATTTCGCGATGCAGGATCTGATCGCATCACTGTGCATTATGAAGCTTGTACTCATTTACATCGCGTGATAGAAATGATTAAAGCCAGTGGCGCGAAAGCTGGGGTAGCACTCAATCCGCACACTCCGGTCGATTCCCTGATCGATGTGCTCGAAATACTTGACCTGGTATTAATCATGTCTGTAAACCCTGGCTTTGGCGGTCAAAAGTTTATTTACCAATCCATACCGAAGATTCGGAAAATAAAATCATTAATCCGGCAAGAGAATTCCGGAGCTGTCATTCAGGTCGATGGAGGTATTGGTTTACAAAACGCAGAATCCATCCTCAGCGCAGGGGCGGATTCCTTAGTGGTGGGAAGTGCTATCTTCAGTGATCCAAACCCGAAAGAAGTCATTTCTAAACTCAAGAATATTCCCGGCAAGCAATATACCGTTTAAATTAAGCGAATGATTTTTACAAATAGATTGATTTCTTGTTTATTGACCAGATCCTGTGCTGCGACATTCTTTTTATTGGTTGCCCAAATAGCTTTTTGTCAAATCGAAACCACGATATCAGGCCATATCTTCGATGTCGAAACCAGTAAACCGATCGATGTAGCGACTGCTTTTGTACGTAGCCTGAACAAAGCTTCGCAAACCGATGAAAAGGGATTCTACTCAATCTCCGTACCAGCAGGCAGGGAATTATTATTAGAAGTCAACAGGCTCGGTTATAAACCTGTAATCAAAAAAATCAACGCGATCCCGATAGGATCCAATCTGCAGATCGACATCGATATGGCTCTTGAAAACTCCAGGCTGGAAGTCGTAATCAGAGAAAGTGTGGTGCGCAATAATGGGATGATACGTGAGAACATGGATAATCTTAAATTATTACCATCTGTGTCAGGAAATTTTGAAAGTATTCTACCTCATATTGCTCTGGGCACCAGTACGGGCACGGGAGGCGAGCTTACTTCACAATACAATGTGCGTGGAGGAAACTATGACGAAAATTTAGTCTATGTAAATGATTTTGAAATCTATCGACCCCAGTTAGTACGATCTGGTGTTCAGGAAGGTCTGTCTTTTCCTAATGTCGATCTCATGAGAGACTTATCCTTTTCTTCCGGTGGATTTGAAGCGCGATACGGTGATAAACAATCGTCCGTATTGGATATAAAATATAAGAGACCTGATTCGTTGAAAGGGTCTGCCAGCGTCTCTTTATTGGGCGCAACGGCACATGTAGAAGGAAGTAAAAGACTGGGAAATTCCAATTACAGGAGGTTTACCTATCTGGTCGGAGCTCGTTATAAAACCAATCGATATCTGTTAAATTCGCTTCCTGTAAAAGGTGAGTACGTACCAGATTTTGGGGATGTGCAGGCCTATTTTTCGTATGATCTAAGTAAAAACTGGCAAT
>CALMKY010000280.1 GCA_937867195.1 uncultured Saprospiraceae bacterium
GTGGACAAGGCTTCTTGACGGACGACTGGCGCGGCGGATTCCTGTGGGTCGGGAACCACTTGTCCCTCGACTTTCTCAACACCAAGCCTCTCGATAAAATATCGAGCGATGCTACCTGGTCAGATGGACCATTGGCTACGGCTTTTATTTACAATGTTTATTCATACCTCGGATATGGGGGATTTGAAGAACAGGCACTCGCTGCTCTTACCGATGAAGCTATGTTTACTCACGCTGGACGCAATATTAACACTTGGACTGAAGGTAACGAAAGTCCATCAAATGTCGGATGGCAATCTCCTACTTATGAATGGGGACGTATGTATTTAGCCATTCGCCAGGCCAATATCGCAATCAAAGAATTACCCAATTCAACGTTCGCCGATAAGACTTTGAAAGATCAGTTATTGGGTGAAGCTTATTTCTTACGTGCTTATTATTATCACCAGTTATTGCGCTTTTATGGTGGTGTACCCATCATAGATAAGCCATATGGGCTGAATGAAGATTATTCGATTGCCCGTAATACGTATGAAGAGTGTCATAATTTTATTGTATCGGATCTTGACAAAGCAGCCACTTTATTGGATGGCAAAGGTGAAACACCCGGTCGTGCTTCGAAAATTGCAGCTTTAGCGCTCAAAGCGCGTATGTTATTGTATGCTGCTTCTGATTTGCATGATCTGAATACGCTCAAAGCCAAAGCATCCACGATCGGCAATGCTTCTAATGCCAATCTCTTCGCATTTGCTACCGGAGACCGCGCCTCCAGATGGAATGCAGCGAAAGCGGCGGCGAAGGCAGTCCTTGATATAAATAAAGGATATAAATTGAATCTATCAGCCCCTGTATCTGCTGAAGAAGGTAAAAACAATTATGTTTCGATAGCCATGGGTGGTCAATCAGCTGTAGGCGATGCCGCTGCTGCAGGAGAGTTATTATTCCAACGTACCCATACTGCATTATATACTCAGGAAGATAATTGGCCATTAGGCGGCATACATTATGGAATCAATAACGGTCCTAATGGATATCATAACTGGGCAGGAAATACACCCATCCAACAATTAGTAGATGACTATGAAATGATGGATGGTACTAAGTTTGATTGGAATAATGCTGCTCAAAAAGCTGATCCTTATGCCAATCGGGATCCACGATTTTATGCGACCATTTTATACGATGGTGCTCCCTGGAAGCCAAGACCAAGTGATGTGACCGGCGCTGAACCAGCAAACCAGATCCAATCAGGTTATTATGACGATGGTAAAGGTGGTTTGATTAATGGTATTGATACCCGTGAAAGCCCTGTAGAAAACTGGAACGGTAGCCGTACACATTATTATACACGTAAGTTTATCGATCCAAATCCCGGATTAGCAGATAATCAATCAAGTGCTCAAGTAATTCCCTGGCCTTTTATTCGGGTTACGGAAATAGCTTTATCTTATGCAGAAGCAGCGAATGAAACCGGTGATGATGCAGCTGCCCGCACCTGGATCAATGCTATTCGTTTCAGAGCCGGAATGCCCGCTACGACTGCTTCGGGTGATGCACTTCGACAATTGATACGCAACGAAAGACGCATCGAATTAGCTTACGAAGAGCATCGATATCATGATGCACGCAGATGGATGATCCCGGCATCTACGATTGGTCGGGGAATCAAAGCGATCAACGTAACAGCAAAATTAAAATCCGGTGCTGCTGCTAATGTACCTTACAAATTTGACAAATCTAAATACACTTATACGTATACCGTGGAAGACAATACATCTAACGAAACTCGCAAATGGGTCGACAAAATGTATTTCCGTGTAATCAGCAAAGATGAAATCAGCCGAAATGCCAAGCTTACACAGAACCCGGGTTACTAGGAGATAATTCCGTCATTCAAATTTTATAAGTTAGAAACTGAAAAGTCTACCCTCGTCATGGAGGGTAGACTTTTTCATTTTATGCAACTACTTTTATTAATAAATTGAAAGTGATAGAATAATTTCAAAAAAACAACTGTGACTATCAGCTCCCATCGGAGTTTAATAAATGAATATTAATTATATGATCGAATAAATAATCGACTTATATTTACTTCCAATGAAAATCATTAAGATCTGGGTTATCATGTATTCAGTCCTGATATGGATAAGCTGTAAAAAGACTGAAAAATCCGGATTAACCTCCCTACCCTCTCATAATGAATTATTCTCTCTACTTTCTTCGGTTCAGACCCATATAGATTTTCAAAACAAACTGGAAGAGGGACCCAATACCAATATCCTCCTGTATGAATACTTTTATAATGGAGGTGGGGTGGCTGCAGCAGATTTTAATAACGATGGCCTGATCGATTTATATTTCACGTCCAACATGGGCGATAATAAACTGTATTTGAATAAAGGGAGCCTTCAATTTGAAGACATCACCGATATTTCAGGCGCAGCCGGCAGACCAGGTCCCTGGAAAACAGGTGTCACAGCAGTCGATATCAATGGAGACCATTTGATGGATATATATATTTGTTATTCCGGTGCCTTGCCGGAAGAAAAAAGAACCAATCAATTGTTTATCAACAAAGGCATTAATTCTAGAGGTACTCCTCTTTTTGAAGATCAAGCCGTACAATACGGTCTGGATAACAAAGGATACTCTACTCAATCATATTTTTTTGATTACGATCGCGATGGAGATCTGGATATGATTTTATTGAATCACAATCCTAAAAATCTTCCCATTCTGAATGAAGAGAGCACAGCTCAAATGTTCCTAAAAGATGATCCCTTAAGAGGCACCCGGTTGTATCGAAATGAAAATGGACATTTTACAGACATCACCCAGCAAGCTGGATTAAATGGAAGTGCATTATCTTATGGATTGGGAATTGCCATCTCTGATTACAATGAAGATGGATGGCCAGATTTTTATGTTTCCAATGATTATATGGTTCCGGATTTTTTATACATCAATGATCAACATGGAAAATTCAAAAATGAATTGGCTGAACAAATAGGACATACCAGTCAGTTTAGTATGGGCAATGATGCAGCCGATATAAATAACGATGGGCATATGGACATCTATACGCTCGATATGTTGCCGGAAGACAATCATCGTCAAAAATTATTATTAGCTCCCGACAATTATTCAAAGTTCGATTTTTATTTGCGCAGTGGTTTCTATTACCAATACATGCGCAATATGTTGCAATTAAATAACGGCGATGGAACATTTTCAGAGATTGGCCAATTGGCTGGTATTTCCAATACGGATTGGTCATGGTCAGCTTTGATAGCTGATTTTGATGACGATGGTTGGCGCGATATCCATGTAACCAATGGTTACAAAAGAGATTACACCAATCTCGATTTTATCAATTACATGGATGACTATACAAAATCAAAAGGAAGACTCCTGCGAGAAGATGTCATGGAAATCATAT
>CALMKY010000281.1 GCA_937867195.1 uncultured Saprospiraceae bacterium
GCAATAAGCTAATTGAATTAAGGGCTATCCTGCAGTACCGGCATAGAAATATTTTCGGTGGAGGTGAACAATTTTCGGTTTCAGCAACACCCAGTATCGGTGTCCAATTTGCATCGGGCAAACTTTACATTCCCTGGGGATTAAATCTGCAAACGGGCGTCACCATCCCCAGATTCATCGACATCGGTATTCTGAAACTAGCCAATCGTGTCGGTCTCCTGCCCAACCGTGAATATCAGGACATCAAAAGAACCGCCAGGACCAGATTCAACCTGGCTACTATCTACGACCTTTTCTTATTCTATAATAAAAATACCGACCTGAACGAGCGAAATACGCAACAGGAGACCCGATTTAGCATAGGTTATGATTACTCCAAAGAAAACAGAAATTTTTACCGGTACAATCCCATAGGTATCGATTATCTCAATTATAATCTTTCTGACGGTTTTCTTTCTGCTGCACCGGAATTTTATAAACGTAGTTTTTCGCAACGATTTATTGGTGGCCTGTTATTTAAGGAGTTTAGCGGAGATATCAATAAATCACTGCAAAATTTAAACTCCCTGAGGTTATTGTACAGTATAGAAACCTCCGGAATTGAAGCCGGGATCATAGATCTGTTTTCCAGTAAAACTATTTTTCCCAAATTATCCAGATATGTACGAGGTGATCTGGATACGAGATATACGATTAAACTCTCCACTGCCGATCAAATCGGAATCAGAGTTGCAGCAGGATTGGCATTTCCTTTTGGTGAATCAACGAATTCGGTCCCTTTCATAAGACAATTTTTTGTAGGAGGACCCAATAGCATACGAGGTTGGGCCATCCGAGAAATCGGACCGGGTCTATATCGAAATATCAGTAACCAAAGCAATAAATTAAGTTATTACCAGACCGGTAATCTAAAGTTTGAGTTCGGATCTGAATACAGATTTGATGTTTTCTCTTATTTAAAAGGGGCAGTCTTATTTGATGGTGGCAACGTATGGCTATTGAAAAAAGATCCCAGCTTGCCGGGTGGTGAGATCAGTTCCAAATTCTTAAGTCAGTTATATTACAGTACGGGTCTTGGTGCCAGATTCGATTTTGATTATTTTTTGATACGATTTGATACCGGAATCAAATTAAGAGCACCTTATTTATATGATAATGGAAAACACGCACCTGATCTCAGTTTAAAGAATACTCAATTTAATATTTCTCTCGGTTTACCATTCTGACGAAAATCTTTATCTTATGGATTGTGCTATTTATTTATGGAAGATCCCTGAGGATTAACCTAACCCTAATTTATTAAATCAATTGATTGCACCCTCGTACATCGCTATGATCCATTCTTCCCAAGACTTCGAAACGATCATCCGGATATACTTTGCCAAGATCATCGGTTGCAATGAATGAACAAGAATCTATGTTGGCCAGATCGATCAAATTCAATGCGGCAGTCTGGCCAAAATCTTCAAGGGACAACGGGTCGGTCACAGACCTGGGAAACGCTTTTAACATCGCATTGGGTGTAAACAAACCATTTTCCATTGCATATGCCTGAGACAGTAATTCGGTCATGCCATATTCCGAAGATACTCTTTGGACATTAAACGTTGCCTTGATCCTGGCATGCAATTCAAATCTGGTCATTTCTCTTTCCTTCCCCTTCATACCTCCGGTTTCCATGATCATCAAATATGGGTTATGAGACAGTACCCTATTAAATTGATAAAGAGCATAACTCACTCCCCAAAGAATAGTCGGTCGAGAGATCGCATCCAGTACCCGAACGATTTCTGCTTCAGATAAGCCATGTAAATACATTCCCCCGACCTGTCGTATAAAATCATCTAACATAAACAACAAGGATGAATCCGGATTGGATACGTAAGAAGGCAAGAGGGCCAGGTGTTGAAAATAGCTTACCGGCTCGGTGAACGCTTGTTTAAAACAATCTGCAGCATTTTCTAAATAAAATTTTGAATCTCTAATCCCATGTTGGCTCTGGATCGTTCCCGTGGTACCACTGCTCTTAAATATTTTATCAGGCTCAAAATGCCCGGTTTTGACCCGATGCGTTTTAAACAATGAAATTGGTAGATAAGGAATCCGGTGGATGGAATCAATCGACTTGATTTTAATTTTCAAAATATCCAGATACAATCTGTAAATTTCATTGTATTGAAATTGAAATTCAAAGACTCTCAATGCTTTTTCTTCAAAAGAATGAGAACTATCCTGTACATATCGGATGAGTTCAGCTCGATGAGATTGAAAATTCACAGGATAAAACTACTCATGCCAATTGAATAATCGACACACCTTCACCTCCCGATTCGGTGCTTGGGTGAAATATTTTAGTGATTGCTTTATATTCCTTCATTTGCGCTCTGACCAAATCACGAAGGATGCCGGTCCCTTTTCCATGAAGTATTCTTACCTCATGAACATTGCTGAGCAGGGCCCTGTCCAGGTAATTTTGCAATAATTCGATAGCTTGAGATTTACTCATACCTCTGAGATCGAGAGAAGATTCTACTGTTTTCTCTTCCACGAGAAAGGTCTTTACTTTTTTGGGATTTGAATCACGGATCGGTTCTTTCACACCTACCAGGTCACGGGCATTGATATTGAGAGTGAGGGATCCCATACTGACTTCGGCAATTCCATTGCGAAGAGAAACAACTTTTCCAATTTCGGAACCATTTTTCATTCGAACAGATGTACCGGGAATAATGGCTATCTGATGTTTTACTTCGTGCAAATGAATCTCCTTATCCAGAGACTTAACTTCTTGTTGCAACGATTCAATATTTTGCTTTGATTTTTCAAGGTGTTGCTTAGCTCTGGGATGATGGTGCGGCGTTGCTTTAATTTCGCTGAGTGTTTTTTCTACTTTATCGGATAATTCTTTAGCTGCCTGGATTTCCCATGTTTTTTGATCGAGTTTGAGTTTCTTTTTTCTAAATTCCAGATCCGCATTCATAGATTCGTAATTCTTGACCAGTTTATCAAAAGCAGTTTCTCTGTCTTTTGCTTTTTTGAGTTGCTCTTCAAGATTTGCTTTATCACGTTGTAAGTCTATCAACAGTTCCTCGAGTTCTTTTTGATCCTGGTGCGTGCGTCGTTTTGCATGCTCGATCACCATTGGATCCAGTCCACTGCGGGTTGCTACTTCGAACGCATAAGAGCTACCGGGTCTGCCTACCTTGAGTTGAAAAGTGGGTTTCAGCTTTTCTGTATCAAATACCATGGCTCCATTGATCAGCCCTTTTACTTTGAATGCAAGGACCTTTAGGTTGGAGTAATGCGTGGTAATGACACCATGCACTTTCTTTTTATTTAAAGCCAATAAAATAGACTCTGCAATGGCAGCTCCCAATTTGGGGTCTGTGCCGGAACCAAATTCGTCGATGCAGATCAGGCTGCGATCATCCGCTACATCCAGAAATTGTTTCATCAATAATAATCTGGAACTATAGGTACTCAGGTCATCTTCAAGTGATTGATGATCTCCAATGTCCCCCAGGAATGAATGGAATATTCCCATCTCACTGGCTTCATGTACCGGAATCAGCATTCCAGATTGCAACATGAGTTGAATCAGGATGGTCGCTTTCATGGCGACGGATTTGCCACCGGCATTGGGACCGCTGAGGATTAAAATTCGATTATCTCCCAGGAGTATTAAATCAAACGGAACCGTTGACTTTCCGATGGGTTTGTTTTTCATATAGAGTAAAGGATGTCTGCCAGCGGCAATCTTCAATTTTGACTGGTCTTTCACCTCGGGCCTGAAACCTTCATATCGTAGGGCCAATAGTGCTTTCGCTCTGATAAAATCAAATTTGAGCAATGTATCCCATCCGTTCTTAACCATATCAAGGTGAAGATGACAGCTGTTGCTGAGCACTTTTAGTAATCGGTAGATTTCCTTTTGAAAATCAATTTCCAGATCAAAGAGCTCATTATTTTTTTCGATAATGGCTTCAGGTTCAATATACGTCGTGCGACCTGTAGAGGATTCATCGTGGATAATTCCTTTAATCTTCCGCTTATGCTCTGATGCTATAGCCACTACTCTCCTGTTATTCCGAATACTTTCCCCGGATTCAGACAACCAATTGTTTTTTCTGTATTCAGATAATAATGATCTGAAAACCTGGTCGATTTCCAATTCCTTTGATTTAATCGCTTTGGATATGGATTTTAGTTCGGGTGATGCATCCGGTCTTATTTCTCCATGGTCATCGAAAATTATTTTAAACTCTTTGTATAAATCAGATTGATAATCCAGTATCTTAAACTTTTGGAAAGCAAGTGGATATAATTCGCGTTCATCTTCATTAGAAAATATAGATTTTAACTCTTCCAGGTTAGACAGGACTTTAAGTATATTGACCAAAGGTTCTTTTTCCAGGGAATAATCTTTTATTGCAACATATTGAAGACTCTCTGAAATACTGTCCATACCATGAATGGGCAATAATTGATCGCGTTCGTAACCGTTTTTAAATTCCAGTACTTCATCCAAAAGCCGTTCTATTTTAATCTTATCTGTTTCGATCGGTATGGGTAAATATACGGTACGGGTCTCTTCAATGACCACCAAATCCTGGAGTAAATGCATGAGTTTATCAAACTCTAAATGATGGAGTATATTATCAGGAACGAGCATCATACAAATTAAATAAGAAAGCAATCCGTGTCAAATAGTATCCTATCATTCCACCTGAATCCAAAAACAGAACCCGGATTAAATGCAAATACGATTGAATTACATGGTGCTTTCAATTATATACAATCCAATTATAAATTAGTTTGATTAAAAAGAAGTAATCCGATACAAGATATTAGAAAAGTTCCGGCAATCGAATCTGTAAAAGAGGTCATGAGTAAGAATACAGAAGCCTGGCTATTTAAGCCAATAACATTATCTGACTTCCATAAATTGTCCTTGTCCCACTTTTTTTACCCAACTATGACGATCGGGTAAAGCTCCACTCTTGATAGCGTTGATGGTAGATTTTAGCATTGGGGCTATCTGGAATTGAGAAGGATTCAGCTCTATTTTTCTATCGCCATCATTAATTGATTTGAATGGGATTACGACGACGGCGGTCCCTACACCAAAACCTTCGCGCAAGATTCCTTTTTCGTGTGCGACAAATAATTCGTCTATACTGATGGGTCTTTCCTGTACTTCGATACCCTTATCTTTTAAGATCTGGATACAACTGTCCCGGGTAATTCCATGCAGAAACGAACCTGCGAAGGAAGGAGTTACCACTAATTCATCAATTACAAAAAATACATTCATGGTACCTGATTCTTCAATCCACTTATGCTCCAGCGCATCGAGCCATAGGATTTGATCAAAACCTTTTTGTTTGGCTAATTTTGCAGGATAAAGGGATCCACCATAATTTCCCGCAGCTTTGGCTTCACCGATACCACCTTTTGCAGCACGTACATATTGTTTTTCTGCCCATAAACTCACGGGATTGGAATAATAGGGTCCTACCGGCAATAAGAGGATGATAAAACGATAGGATTCAGAGGGTGACACCCCTATAAAACTATCCATGGCAAACATATAGGGTCTGATGTACAGGGATGAATCTTCTCCTGAAGGTATCCAGGCAGCATCCAATTCAACTAGTTTGTCCAATGCTTCTAAAAAAAGTGTCTCAGGCAATTCGGCCATACACATGCGACGGGCAGAAAAATTTAAACGCTCGGCATTTTTTTCAGGTCTGAATAAAACCGGCTCTCCGGACAAATCTTTCGTGGCTTTCATGCCTTCGAAAATTGCCTGCCCATAATGCAGCGTCAGGTTGGCCGGATGAAGTGACATTTCGGAAACCGGAACGATGCGGAGATCAGTCCACATTCCACCGACATAATCCGCTACAAACATATGGTCAGTAAATACTTTTCCAAAGGCTACGTTGTTTAGATCAACCTCTGGCAATCTCGATTTCTTTGTTTTTTCTATTCTGATGTTATAAGACATATTGGAGGCATTATATTTGCAAATATAAGGAAATCAATCTTAGGTATTTTTATAACGATTCCTTATTGCTCAATGTCAACTATGTTTTTGAAACTAAATATCCAATAATTTGCAAACGATGCCATCACTACCCAGCCAATTCATCTCTCGAATTCCTCATTATGTGGTGGAGGATGACGCGCCGTTGACCATTTCCAATCCGGAATTTGTGATACTCCATACTCCATTGGCACCGGATGGTCATGCTTTTCTTGAAAAAATACTGACGGCATTTGGATGGAATCCGATGGTCATTGAAAAAATAGAACTAAAATTAGATGAACGTAAAAATTTAGCTCATCTCTGGTCACAAAAACAATTAAAAATTGTATTGTTTTTTGGAGTTAATCCATATCAAGTCGGCATTTTCATACAACCGTTGCCATCTCATGTGATTGCTATGCCATTCTATGTTTACATCACAGAGAGCATCGAAAATATAGGAACCAGTAATCTCTTAAAAAAGAAGCTTTGGGAGGATCTTAAAGGACTATCTATGTAACCTAAGGTTGTATTCTAATCACAAGTTAAAATGTTCATTCTGTAGATCAAGGGAGGATAAGGATTAAGCAGGTTTATCCGTTTGATCTTGTTTAGCCTGATCTCCCTCCTCCATGGCTTTATTGGTCATATCCTTTGCACCATCGGCGATGTCATCGGCTTTACCTTTGGTCTTCTCCCAAACATCACTTGCCTTGTGCAAAGCATCTTGTACCCGAGGATCCTGTGCTATTTCATTTGCTTTATCTTTTGCTGCATCCCAGGCATCACTGGCTTTATCGGCTACCTGATGGCCCAGATCTTGCGCTTTGTGTAAAGCATCTTGCACTCTTGGATCGTGAGCAAGCTCATTGGCTTTATCTTTTGCTGATTCATATACATCCTCAGCCTTATCGGCGATTTGTTCACTCACTTTTTTTGCCTTTCCAAAAAGAGAATCCAGAAAATTTTTGATCATATGTTTTATTGTTTAGTAATAGTAAATTTACAGCGAGGTGATATATTTTGTCTAATTATTTTTACCGAATTTATTATCATTTAATTTAGCCACTTAAATCTTCCTTTACTCGTGACCAATAAAGAAATCGCATCTGCCTTTGACCTATTAGCCAGAATCATGGAATTACACGGAGAAAATCCATTTAAAATAAGGTCCTATCAAAATGCTTATTCCACCTTGAAAAAATTAGACACACCTCTGGGTTCCCTTTCAGTGGATCAACTCATGGAAATAAAAGGGATCGGGGAGGCTATTGCGGAAAAGATTCAAAGCTTATTGCAGACCGGTAAAATGCCCACCCTTGAAAAATACAAAGCTAAGACTCCTCCGGGTGTGGTGGATATGCTCAACATCCAGGGCTTAGGACCTAAAAAAGTAGCTACCCTTTGGAAAGAACATGATATTACTTCACCCGGAGAATTATTATATGCCTGCAATGAAAACAGGCTGATCGAATACAAGGGTTTTGGCGAAAAAACCCAGGAAAATATCAAGACGTCTATAAATTTTCTGCAATCCAATGCAGGCAAATACATACACTCGTTGGTCCGCAGTCATACGTCTACCATGATAGATCTGCTCAATAAGAATGTACGGGATAGTAAAAATGAAATCACCGGTCATCTGAGGCGAGGAGAATTTATTGTTCATGGCTCGGAAATACTGACGACTTGTAGCTATATTGAATTACAATCTGCCCTTGAAAAAGAAGCGATCGAATGGAAATCCCATCATCCAAAGAAAGTGCAAGCCATCTGGGCTGAATTTTTGCCGGTTACATTCCACATCACAAATAAAAATGATTTTGGTCTTGATCAAATCCATTTTACAGGGCCTGAATTATTTGCTAAGAAAATTGAAATTAAATCCACTTCTCATCCTAGTGAAGAACATATTCTTAAAGAAGCTGTCGGGCATTTCATATCACCTGAATTAAGAGACATCGAGGGTGTCTTAACTTGGTCCCGGACCAAATTGGATGCCCTGATCGAAGTCAAAGACATCAAAGGTGTCATCCATACCCATTCTACGTACAGTGATGGCATTCATTCTTTGAGTGAAATGGCGGTTTCTGCAAAAGAGTATGGTTATGAATATTTGGTGATCACCGATCACTCTCAGGCCGCGGCGTATGCGCGAGGCCTTAAATACGATCAACTTACAGAACAATGGCAAGAGATCGATAAATTAAATCAAACCCATCAATACATCCCCGTATTAAAAGGAATTGAATGTGATATCCTGACACACGGAGATCTGGATTACGATCCTGAAATCTTATCGAAGTTTGATCTGATCATTGCCAGCATACACAGTGCATTCCAGATGGATGAAGACAAAGCAACTAAAAGAATGGTGAAGGCTATTGAAAATCAATACACCAATATCATTGGTCATCCATCCGGACGATTGATCCTGAGTCGGGAAGGTTATCCACTCGATCTGCACAAAATTACAGATGCCTGTAAAGCAAATCAGGTAGCCATCGAGCTCAATTGCAATCCACAACGCATGGACATCGATTACTCTTTTATTAAATTATGTATAGATAAAGGTGTGCTGATCGCTATCAATCCGGATGCACACAATCGGTCCTCCATCCAGGATATTCCCGGTGGTGTGATCGCCGCTCGCAAAGGAATGTTGCCAAAAGAACTTTGTCTGAATGCTTTGAGTAAGGATGAATTAATTAAATTTTGCAGGAAAAATTAATTCTGAAATCGAGTACTAAACCAGTCCTGGTACATTTCATTTTATTCACTAATATAGAATCCGATCGCAGACTGAAGCTTTACCTGATCAAAGTAATGTCTCCATATTGAATCCGGGTGCTACCATCTGCTAAAGTAAAAATCAATTTATATGCGTACACTGCCGCCGGAGCATCTGAATTTTTAATTCTTCCATCCCATACCGTGATATAATTAGTGGGATTGATATTTTGAAGGTTTACAAGATTAGTACCCCATCGATCATATATTAAAAACTGATTGATAGCTTGTATTTCCCTGGAGGGATAAATGCGCAGTTCCTTATTGGATTCCAGGGTGCTGTTTAAATTAAAAATATTGGGTACATAAAAAAGGACATCCGGGTCTACAAAAATCCTCAACGTATCCCTAAGGATGCATGAGCTTGCATCTTTTGTTTCGATTATATACAAAGTAGTTTTTAATGGGGACGCCACAGGATTTAAACAATTTGTACAACTCAAATAATCTGCCGTAAGCCATCTAAAACGAATGCCCGGATTCAGATTAATTTGCAGGTGAACGGTATCCCCTAACTTGATGGTCCGATCAGGTCCTAGGTTGATTTTGGTATTATTAGCACCGGCATTAAAATTTATAGGAAATGACTGGATACAACCCTTTCTGGATCTGATGTACAAATTAAAACTGTCTCCAACGAAATTGCTGATCCTGAGGGGAAAACTTTGAATGGTGGTCGAAGCACTGAAATTATTTGTAAAAGCATAGCTAAATGGACTGGAGGCTCCGCTGACATTGCTTACCAAAATGGTCCGACCTGCAGTAATACCACATCCGGGTGATTCCAAAGAATAGGTAGCTTTGATATTATCAACTTGTACTTTGTAATATACGATGCTGTCACAACCATTACTGGCCATACCCACAAACCTCGTAGAATCCTGAGTATGTCCTGCATGAAATACAAAGCCTCCTTTTCGCAGCGTATCTCCAAAACAGATCGTGTCTCTCAACGTAATACGTATATGATCCATAAAATCTATCGCAACATTGATGACACTGTCACAACCATTGCTGGCCTGACCTGTGAGCACGATGATCCCATCCGGAGAATTTCGGTCAAATAACTTTCCCCCAAAACGGAGGACATCGTCATAGCATGCGGTACGTCGAACGATATTTTCTTTGGTCTTTAAAAAATTTATAGAAATAAACCGTATGGTATCACAAAGGCTTACGTCCACAGGTGAAATCGTATCTAAACCTGAAGGCTTGTTTACCGTAAATCTTTTACCATGGATGAAAATGGTCTGAGTTTCGCAAGCCGTTATATTCAATGTATCCCGGACAGGCGTGCAGTTGCATTGTAAACCAGAAACATTGTAGCTAAGGCTATCGCAAGCAAAAGAATGTGATAGGGTCACCTGATGTTGGGTGCCGAATGCCAAATTGGGTGATGCATAAACTGAGTCTCTAAACGAACCTCCACCTTGTAGGACGACGAGGGGATCGTTGATATTGGGATTTTTAACTTTAACCGTATAAGAATAAAATTGATCGCGATAATCGCAAACAACCTGAGGCGTATCAATTTTTTGAATGTATTTGACCGCTTTAAACGTTCGGGTACCGGCATTGCTTAGGATTTGCATTTTGCAACCTTTGGAATCAAGAATGCTATCGATCGTGATCGAATCTCCAATCAAACCAAAGGAAGCCGATAAAGTGAAGTCCATTGCACTTCCGGGGAATATCGATGATCTTCCCCCACTGTAAGAGTAATAAATATTATAAGGCGTATTGGGTGTGGTGACTTTCATTTGAATATTAAACTGCTTTTGGCTTGGGGGTGCACACTCTACCGATTGGGTATTCAATATCGTCACGGATCCGGACCCTACCTGGAACTTCGTACTGTCAACATAGGTGCATGAATCCTTAGTGGTATAAAAAAACCGTAACGTATGGATGCCTGGACCTGCTACTGAAGGGAAAAAAGTATCGCGAACGATTCCATTACCAATCCAGACTCTTTTAATTCCTGAAGTGTCGGGCGGAACCGGTCCATTGATGATGGCTACCAGATTATAAGGACTATCACCACTGCAAAATGGTGAATGGTCTTGA
>CALMKY010000282.1 GCA_937867195.1 uncultured Saprospiraceae bacterium
ACCTTCCCCGGCGAGGTCAACGACACCGCTCTCCAGGACAACAACAGCCGCCTGGTGATCTGCGCCTGCGACCACTGATGACGTGATCGAGTCGCACGGGTGAATTCGCCTTCGCGAAATTGACAGCGTCAGCGTCGGAGCCGATCCTCCGGCGCATGAAAGACTGCATCGCGGTGATCCTCGGCGGCGGGCGCGGCGCTCGCCTCTTTCCCCTCACCTCCGTCCGCTCCAAGCCGGCCGTCCCCATCGGGGCCAAGTACCGGCTCATCGACATCCCCATCAGCAACTGCCTGAACTCGGGGCTCAACCGGATCTTCGTGCTCACCCAGTACAACTCCGAGAGCCTCAACAAGCACATCCAGCAGACCTACAAGTTCGACATCTTCTCGCGCGGCTTCGTCACCATCCTGGCCGCCGAGCAGACCGAGGAGCGCTCCGACTGGTTCCAGGGCACCGCCGACGCCGTGCGCAAGAGCATGTGGCACCTGCGCAGCCACAAGAGCCGCGACGTCCTCATCCTCTCCGGCGACCAGCTCTACAAGGGCGACTTCCGGAAGATGCAGGCCACCCACCACGACAACAAGGCCGACGCCACCATCGCCGTCATTCCCGTCCCGCGCGACAAGACCTCGGGCCTCGGCATCCTGCAGGTCGACCGCACCGGCCGCATCATCCGCTTCGGCGGCGGCTACTGCCTGACGATGTTCGCGCTGCGTACCCAACTCGTTGACTTCGTGCTTACCGAGGACGGCTATCGCAACAAGATGATCGAGCGCAACGGTCATGGGCGGGATCAGGGAACCGGAGACACATTGACAAGGGACCGGCACCAGTCCCCTTGCGCCACCCTGATTGTCATCCATTTCACGCCTGCACAAGCACCAGACGCGGCATATGCCGAACTTAGCGGTGGGCAGCCGCATCCAGATGCTCCAGGGCTCATCCATCGCGCCAGAGGTTGTGCAGCAGGTGCACGCGATTGCGCAGCAGCGCACTCGCCACGGTGCCTAGCAGCAGCATCACGTAGAGCAGGGCGACGACGCGCGGCCGGGTCTGCGGCGGCGCAAGATCGGTCGCCAGCGCCAGACCGGCGGTCTGCGTGGTGTGCAGGCCGGCCCCGACCAGAAGGAAAGCCAGGCCGGCGCCGATCTGCCCGTACAGCACCGGGCCGTGGGTGTCGCCGGACAGCACCAGCAGTGCAAACGGCATGATCGCCAGCCCGCCGAACTGCAGCAGCGTGCCGATCCAGATATAGGGCACCCGCCGCCAGCCCAACGCGGAGACATGCGTGTACATCAATGCCATGAAATCCGACGCGTACTTAAATCCTTCACCATTCGATATCAATATGGCATACATTGAGGCTGGCAATGCGTCGATCTTTATCTCAGCCGCATGCGATTGCATGTCTTCCGATGCCGGTAGAACCAGATCAGACTTCCATACAGGGTTAATAGAAATCAGGTTATTAAAAGTAGTCTCAAACGGCTGTGAATAAATTCGTTTTCTAAGATCATCGTTAACCTGAACGATTTTTATCCAGACATGATCGATGTTTTGATATTGAAGATGTATCCTGAATGGCTGACCGGGTAGATTTACCTGTTCTACCTGGCTGTTGACCGTTTTATGATTTAATTCGATCAATAGATTATACGCTTTGTCTGCAATGGGGGTGCCGGGATATTCTTTGATAATCTGTGTGCAGATATCTTTTGCTTTGATCAGGTACAATTGATATTTTTTATTACCGGAAATCGCGTTGTAAGTGCCACCCAATTGGCGATACAACTGCGCTTTGTTCAATAAGAATCCATATTGATTCTTACCGCTTTGATGGATCCATTGCTCCAGGGCTGCTTCATATTTTTGTTCCTTTTCCGCACCGGTAAATCTTTCATATACCCATTCCAACCGGTTGCTGACTACATCATAGTAAGCCGCGGGATCGTTGTCTTTTTGATGAAAGTTTTCAACATCCTGAAATAACCTGATAACCTGTCCATAGATTGCATTGGTATCGGTCTTACTATTTTTAAATTGATCGGTAGGTGAAAATAATAAAGGGTCGTCGATCATCGCATCATCCCCCAGGATATCCAGATCGGACATACTGCTTTTAAAAAACTCAACGGCACGATGCGACAATATATCGTACAGGGTAGGTCTTAACTTATCTGTCTTTACATCGTCTGTCAAAACAGTTTCAAACGGCTTCACCAAGGAGGTCTTTAATGTTTGTTCTTTAACCGAGGATACATAATAGGCACGAATTTTCTTGAAAAAATCATATTTAGACCATTGGTTCACATCGTTCGGTAAATCACCAACAGTGGCGGTTCTGTTTTGAATTTCATACAACCGGGTGTCCAGATACCTCGAGTATAATTCGGCTGCATAAGAATACAACATGGATCTTTCAATAGCGTTTCTCGATGTCACTAATTCATTTTCCACCAGATCGATTCCATTGACCAATCCATCTTCGTCGAGTAATGAATTGTATTTTATTTTATGAATTAAAGCTTTGACGATTTGGTTTTCATTTTGGTCCGATTTTGCTTTCGCATAAATACTGTCAACCAGTTTTACAGCGGATTCGGGCAATCCTTTTTCATCCAAATCTTTTACTTTCTTCCACAGATCTTCGTAATTACTCTGTACTGCCATATTCGGTTGACCTACTATTTTTTTGGAATCAGTGCATTGCCATGAAAGATTGAACAATAGGATAGCGAATATCCCAAACCAACGTCGTATCATGAAAATAAGATTTAGTGTTATAATAATGCAGATGCATAAAGTAAAAATGAAGTTAGGTGTTTTTATTCAATTAACTGGGAATTAACAACCAGTCATGAAGACTTCAAATTGTAGGATGAATGCAGAATGAGGAATGAGGAATGTTGAATGTTGAATTCTAAAATTCCCAATTCCACATTCCTAATTCCAATCTATTTCTTCTTGCCCAATTTCACGAGCCAGTCCGCCATTTTCTCGACATCTTTCTGAGGCACTTGTGGCATCGCCATCATAGGAGGATACCCGGGCCAGCGACTATTATCAGGAGTATAGACTGCTTTCACCATTTCCGGCTTTTTTAATCCTTTGGCTGCAATATCCTTCCAGGAAGGGCCAACCAGTTTGGCATCCAGTTTATGACAAGTATTGCAAGTGTATCGAAGGAATAAGTCATTGATATTCGCCGGAACTTCCGTCTGAGCCTGTGATTGAATACCAAATGTAATAACCATGACTGCCGTGGTTAAGAGTTTATTGCAAGTTATCTTCATTTTCAAAAAAACAATTTAAAGCCCAAAGAAAGGTAGTATTTATGATTTCCTCAAGCTTTATTTAGACGATGACAAAATAAAAAAGTTACATCTTGATATCATCTTGATAATCAATGAGAGTCTTTGATTATACCGTAATCTGATCACCAATTTTAGGTAAAATCAGTTCAATGCCATTCTCTTTAAACTTATTGATGGCCGATGCGTGATCGATTTTGATATATCCAAATGTATCGAAGTGGACCCCCATGACCCGTGTCACCTGGCAGAGCTTGGCTGCTTCGATCGCATCTTCGATGCCCATCGTAAAATTATCTCCGACAGGAAAAACAGCAAGGTCAATTATTTTAAATTTAGGTACCAGTTGCATATCCAGGGTCAGCGCAGTATCGCCACTGTAATAAATGGATTTTTCTCCATCATCGATGATCATACCCATGGGATTGCCTCCATACGTACCATCTGGAAGCACCGAAGAATGAATGGCAGAAACAAATTTTAAATGGCCAAAATCAAATTGTCTGCCCCCTCCTGTATTCATCGGATGAGTCTTTACATCCTGCCTGGCAGCCCAGGAAGCAATTTCCCAGTTAGAAATGATCATTGCGTGACTTTGCTT
>CALMKY010000283.1 GCA_937867195.1 uncultured Saprospiraceae bacterium
AGGACATCATCCATAATATTCTTGAGATGAGCAATCTGGTCTTTCATCTTTTCCAAGCGCTGGTCAATCTGGTCTTCGGACAGCTTCTGGCGGTAAGCCACGAGGGTTTCAACGGTGGCAAGCAGGGTTGCCAGCGGCGTTCGAAATTCATGCGAAGCCATAGAGACAAACCTTGATTTTAAAAGGCTAAGTTCCTTTTCTTTTGCGAGGGCTTTTTCCAGCTCGGCTTCCGCTTCTTCTGTCTCTTTAATTTGTCGTTGCAACCTTACGACAGCATCGGCCAGAGCTTCCGTCCTCTCCAAGACCTTTTGCTCTAATTCTGCATTGAGCCGAATGATCTTATTTTCGTTTTCTTTTCTAAAAGTAATGTCATTGATAAAAGCAATGATATACAATTCATCCTTTATTTTGTAAGTACCCAAGGAAATCTCAACCGGAAATTCTTTGCCCGATTTTCTTAATCCATACAAGTCCATCCCCAATCCCATGGGTCTGTTTTGAGGATGCTGATTAAACAGCGCATGATGCCGTGCGTGGATATGGTGATACCTTGAGGGGATCAAAACATCTATTTTTTGATCGAACAATTCTTTCTCATTGTATTCAAATAAATTGCAGGCAAAATTGTTTGCTAAAATAATATTCAGATTGCGATCTACCAACACGATGCCAATCGATGCATAGTCCAAAAAAGAACTAACTCCCTGGCTTAATATTTGCTCTACAGATTGATTCATGTATGTATGAAATTCAATTTTTTAGTTATAACAAATGTACCTAAATAAGCAATTAAGATAACACCGATCGAAGAAAGTGGCATCAAAATGGCGGCTATCAGAGGCTTTAAATTTCCAGTCAAAGCATAAGATAGTCCTATTACATTATATAAGATGGAATAAATAAAGGTGACCAAAATAAGTTTTTTGCTCTTTCTGGCGATATCCAGATAACGGTCCAAAAACCTGAGATGCTCACTTTTCGCAATCATGTCGCAAGCAGGAACGAATGATTGGAAATGATCTACGACGGCCAACCCGATATTGCTTTGCTTCAATGCTCCTGCGTCATTCAGACCATCGCCGACCATCAATACGCGATCGTCCTCATGCTGCCGGGCATGGATATAATCCAGTTTGTCTTGCGGTTTTTGCGCCAGCAGGACCGTCATATGGGTGGGCAATAATTCTTTTATCATCCATCCGGCCTCTGAATGATCACCGCTCAATACGGTAAGATCATAATTTCTTAAACGTCGAATCAAATCAGGAATACCTTTCCGAATGGATTCAATCAGGACATAATGCGCCATGATCCGGCCGTCCATTGTGATCAACACTTCACTTGTATTTTTACTACACCGTGATTGATTGACAAAGTCTGCACTACCTATTTTTATATGATGATCCATGGACCATCCTTCAATCCCCATTCCGGGAACGTCTCTATAGGAATCAATTTTAGAATCTATGAACGGCATCCTGGATTCTGATTTCAATACTGCCTGGGCAAACGGATGAGCAGTCATCTTCAATAAACTTAGACAGAGACTTCGATCACATGTGTTCCATTCCCCCAATACTTTGTTAACCTCGATATGATGTTGATGCGTGAGTGTTCCGGTCTTATCAAACACGATATGATCGATCAGAGCTAATTGATCGATCAGTCCGGCATTTTTTAAGAACAAACCACTTGCGGCAAACTTCTGCGAGATAAATCCTAAGGTATACGATGAACCCAATAATAAAGCACATGGACAGGCAACGATTAAGGCGGCTGTCAAAGCATTGAGTCCTCTCAATACATCGTGCTGAAAACCCCAGTACAGTAATGTTAAGGTCGCAATTGCAATCGTAATGATTGCAAAATAGGCACCTAGCCGGTCAGTCCATTTTGAATCTGCCGATTTATCCTTCTTAAAAGCTTCGTTGTTCCATATTTGTGTAAATTCAGAAGATGAAAAATTTTTTGTAGCGTGAGCGATTATTGAATTACCGGCTATTTTACCTCCGGCGAACAATTGTTTTCCGGGATACACCATCACCGGCTGAGATTCACCTGTAATAAAGCTATAATCAACCAGGGACTCCCCTTGCAGAACTTCACTATCTACTGAAATAATTTCGTTTGGTTTTAATCGGATCGCATCACCAATTTTCACTTCATTTACTTTTATGTGCTCAGGCAAACCGTCGTGCATT
>CALMKY010000284.1 GCA_937867195.1 uncultured Saprospiraceae bacterium
GCGCCGACACCTGGGTGCTGCCCTCGGTCGGCCCGGACTACGGCAAGGCGATGGAACAGGCCAAAGTCATCAAGGCCTCGGCCTACCCCACCGCGATGCTGCTGCCGATGACCTTCCCGTACACCGATGCCGGCATCGCCACCGGCGTGCGCCACCTGACTGACGCGATGGGCAAGAAGGCCGTCGTCTACATCAAGGCCGCCAACTACCTGAAGCCCGAAACGGTTGCCAAGCTCTGTGACGAAGGCCGCGTTGCCTCGATCAAATACGCCGCCGTGATGGAAGACCCGAGGGTCGACCCGTACCTCAGCGAACTTGTAAAGGTTGTCAACCGCGACCTGCTGGTCAGCGGCAATGCCGCCAAGGCAAGCAGGAGATATTTTTTCATTTCAATATCAGCTGATTCCCCTTTGAATTCGGGGAAATTAATTTCAAAGGTGGATCTTATCAGCATGGCAGTGATCGATTGAGGGTAATGACTGACCAATTCTTTTTGCTTATCCCTGACAGCAGTATTAACCAACTCTAATTGAGCCTGCAACGCTTTAATTTTACTACTATCCTTTTCGCTTTTAATGGATTCCGATAGACGTTGGGCTGCCGGTCTTTGAATATCCAAAAAATTTAAATATCCATAGAAAAGCTCATTGTCAAGGGATCCTTTAAATTTTATAGTCTTGGTAATGTCCTTCATATCTGCATGGATGACCAGGTTTTGTTCATTTTGGTTGATGAATATTTGAATGAATTCATTTTTGGGTGGCATGACCAATAAATATACTCCGGGCAATAAAGCACTGTCTTTCTTAAAATGATAGATGCCATTTTGGGCAACGACCGTGTCTTTAATGTATTGCTTATCAGCATAATAATAACCAAGATATAATGTATCGTTGGGCGCATTGAGCAGTGTAACCTCGATATCGTATCCTTTTGCGGGTGCAAACCAATTACAAAGGAATCCTAAAAATAAATTGAAAATGTACATGTAATGAAATTGCTAACACAAAAATCGCAAAAATCAACTGGTGTGAGCGATGATTATAAATATTTTAACCAAAATGAAGCTGATTATGTTAGCTATTGAGGGGATCGCTTTAATTTGATCATCAACTGTATCATTTTCGTACACCCGCAGGTAAAGTATAATTTTCTAGTAAACTGATAGCCAATGCTTTACTTGATTGGCATAGATGCTGCCATGATCATTATGATACAATTAATATAGTAGATCTATGTCAAATTATCTTAAGATCGCATGGCGACAAATCATAAAAAACAAGAGCAATTCCATTATCAATATCTCAGGCCTGGCCATTGGCATAGCGGCATTTCTTTTTATTCTAGAATTTGTAAGTCTCGAGAAAAGTGTAGACCGCTTTCATAAAAACCTTCCTGATATTTACAGGATATTGTGTGAAAATACACAGGGCAATAACTGGCCTTACGTAGAACCGGGCTGGGGCGATTTGCTCAAAGCCAATTTTCCTGAAATCAAATCGTATTGTAGAATAGCACCCGGGGTGGCATCCGGTATTATACAAAACAAAGCCAATCAAAAAGTAAACCGGGAGCAAGGAATTGGTTTCGCCGATGGTAACTTCTTTGATTTTTTCACATTCAAACTTAAAGCAGGAAATCCCGAAGACTTTAATCAGCCATACGCATTATTTCTTTCTTCTTCCTATGCAAAAAAATATTTTGGAGAGGAGGATCCCATGAGTAAGGCGCTAGTGGTATCCAATCAATTTGGTAGTGTAAACTATACGGTCCGGGGAGTCTTTGAAGATATGGGCGATGAATCTGATCTCAGGTATGATGTATTATTATCCTTTGAAACCCTGAAAAACAAAGCGAATCTGAATGGAAATGGTTGGGCTGACCTGGACAATATCGACAATCAATTTTCCAATATGTATCTCTTATTTCAAAAAGGAGTTCAGGTGACGGATCTCGAAAAAAAGTTTTCAACATTTCGTAAGGAACGACAAAAAGAAAAAGATGATATCCGTTTTAGATTGCAAGCCTTTCAGGATGTCCATTTAGGAAATCCCAACGATCGCCTGGAACATGCCGGCAATTTACGATATGTGATCACATTAAGCAGTATTGCATTATTTATTTTATTAATAGCCTGGTTTAATTATATTAACCTGAGTACCGCTCAATCCCTGAAACGGGCCAATGAAGTCGGCGTACGCAAAGTCATAGGCGCTGGTAAGTCTAATTTAATTGGCCTGTTTTTGACCGAATCGTCACTCACTATGATGATTGCCATCTTGTCGGGTGTGTTGTTGACGTATATTCTACAACCCTATTTCAACAGCCTCATAGAAAAAAAATTAGCATTACAGTCTATATTGCTCAGCAATATTTGGGTCGCAGGGTTCATCATCATAGGCGTTGGCTCTTTGTCGACAGGATTGTACACAGCCATGATTTTGTCAGGATTTAAACCTATCCAAACACTTAAAGGAAAAATACTGAAAAGCAACCGTGGTGTGTGGGTCAGAAAATCTGCCGTTGTATTTCAGTTTGCCATATCTGTTGCCCTGATGATCTGCACCATCGTAGTGTACCAACAGATTAAATTTATGCGGACTGAAAATCTGGGATTCACGATTGACCGTATGGTCTGGATACCCGCCCCCACTGTCAACAGAGATAGTACGTATAAAGTCAGAAGGGAATCATATCAAAACGAAATAGGACAGCTCAGTTTTGTAAAAGATTTTTGCACGTCGGGTTCCTTACCCGGTAAAGGATTTAATTTTTCCAATAGCGGCATTACATCGGTACGTTCTAAGCCGGGGGAAGAGAATAGATCCTATGCCTTTGCCATCATTGGTGAAAAATATTTTCCAGTGTACAATATTCCTTTCATTGCAGGTCGCAATTTTACTGCACAAGAAACAACGTTGGAATGGAATGATAATGATAAAATCATCATAAATGAGAAAGCCGCTAAAGCACTTGGTTATGAAGATGCCAAGGAATTGGTCAATACAAAAATAAAATGGGATGAGCGTTACCTTCAGGTGATCGGTATTGTCAAAGATTATCATCATGAAGGGTTACAGCAATATATTAAACCCATGCTGTTCTATCCTTCTCAGGTCAATGATCTTTCTATCCGACTTACCGGTGACCATTTAAATGAAAAAATTGAAGCCATGGGTAAGGTATATGCAAAATACTTTCCGGATAATCCATACGACTATTTTTTTGTGGATGATTTATTCAATAAACAATATGTACAAGAAAAACAATTCGGTAGATTGTTTACGTATTCATCCCTTTTGGCAATCCTGATTGCTTGTATGGGATTGTTAGGGTTATCGATTTATTCGGTGAAAACACGAACTAAGGAAATCGGAGTACGAAAAGTACTGGGAGCATCGGTAGCCAAGATCACAGCTTTGATTTCAAAAGATTTTATCATACTCGTCATGCTCGGCATCCTGGTAGCTACCCCCCTGGCCTATTATTTTATGAACAAATGGTTGAGCGATTTTGCATATAAGATCGAAATCCGGTGGTGGATGTTTCTCCTGGCCGGATTGATCGCGATGGGTATTGCTTTATTTACAATCGGTGTACAAAGTGTAAAGGCTGCATTGGCGAATCCGGTGCAATCCATCCGAACCGAATGATCTCAGAATAATCCAATTTTAATTCAAGATATATGTTTACAAATTATTTCAAAATCGCATGGAGAAATCTGATAAAATACAGACTCATCTCAATCATTAATTTGTTTGGATTGTCAATAGGCCTGGGCAGTTGTTTGTTGATTACTTTATATATATTAAACGAACTTAGTTATGACCGGTTTAATAAAAATGCAGACCGCATCTATAGAGTCACCCGGGACTTTTATACATCAGACGGATCTCGTTCATTGAAACTCTGTTCTATATCTCCCCCATTCGGATATTATATGCCTACGGATTTTCCTGAAATAGAAAAAATGACAAGGCTATTGGATGATGGTATTACACCATTAAAATATCAGGATAAAGTATTTAATGAAACCAATTTATTCTGGGCCGATGAAAATCTGAGTGATGTCTTTACATTTCAAATGTTAACCGGCAATGCCAAAACGGCCCTGATGGATCCATTTTCTGTGATGATGAGTGAAGAAGCTGCTAAAAAATATTTTGGCTCTGAAGACCCAATGAATAAAACCATACGGTACAATAATAAATATGATTTCAAAGTAACCGGTATTTTCAAGGCATTTCCCAGGAACAGTCATCTTCATCCTGCCCTATTCCTTTCTTTCAACACCCTTAAGAATCCCGATATCTACGGCTCTGAAAACCTACGAACCAACTGGGGTAACAATTCTTTTTTTACTTATTTATTATTACCTGATAAATATAATCCTCAAAGAATGTTGAACCAGTTTCCAGCGTTTATAGATCGCCGGATGGCAGGTCAGGAATATGTAGGGCAACAGGCTTCCAAGTTTACAAAATTAGGTCTGCAAAAGCTCACTGATATACATCTCTACTCTCATACCGATTCTGAAATCGAACCAAACGGTGATATCAACCGGATCTATGTATTCAGTGCCATTGCAATTTTCATTTTATTGATCGCCTGCATCAACTATATGAATTTAGCTACGGCCAGATCCAGCTTACGGGCAAAAGAAATAGGAATCAGAAAAGTCGTGGGTGCCAACAAAGCCGGACTTATATATCAGTTTTTGAGTGAATCGATCATCTTATCCTTTGTCGCAGGAATTTTCGCCGTGGTCTTGTGTTGGGCAAGTATTCCATTACTGAACAAATTGTCTGGCTCCAATATTGATTTTCATCAGCTTCTATCCTTCAAAATTTTAATTCCGGTATTTTTCACACCTTTCATCATTGGATTTTTATCAGGCATATATCCTGCCGTTTATATGTCTTCATTTCAGCCTGTCAAGACGATGAAAGGATTATTTAGTGTAGGCGCCGGCAATCTATCCATTCGCAAAGTGCTGGTCATTTCACAGTTTGCCATTTCCATTATTTTGATGATTGCCACCTTGCTGGTCTTCCAACAATTGAGATTTGTACAGAAAAAAGCATTGGGATATGATAAAGACCATCTTGCCATCATACCCTATCCATCCGATCTTAATGAAAAATTTGAATCCTTCCGGACTGAGCTCGTATCCAATTCGAATATTAAAAATGCAGGCCGATCTTCCAGGATTCCCACCGGCCGCTTATTGGATGCAATGGATGCCTATGTTGCATCGGGCGACACCATGAGCCCTTCCAAAGTAGACATCAAACTGGTGGCCATTGATTATGACTTTATACCTACTTATGGTATGACCATGATCTCAGGACGTAATTTTTCAAGGGAATATAGTCTGGACACTACGAATTTCATTCTGAATGAAGCTGCTTTACGATTATTGGGATGGCCCGATGCATCCAAAGCCATCGGGAATGAATTTAAATATGGAAATATAAAAGGACATATCATCGGTATCGTAAAAGACTTCCATTTCGAGAGCATGCATCAATCGATACTTCCCTTGGTGCTGGAATTATTTCCCGCGAGGATAAGTTTTTATCATAATCTGACAGTAAAGCTTACCGGAAATGATCCTCAATCTACCATATCGTATATAGAATCGGTTTGGAAAAGATATCTGCCTGAAGTACCATTTCAATATAACTATTTAGATCAAAATTTTGCAGCCTTGTATCAAAACGAACAAAGACAGGGAGAAATCTTTACCATTTTTGCCTGCATCGCGATCTTTATAGCCAGTCTGGGGTTATTAGGACTCTCTATATTTTCTATAACACAACGCATTAGAGAAATCGGTATTCGCAAAGTCCTCGGAGCTAATTTGGCAACGCTGGTCACTCTATTATCAAAAGAATTTCTATTCCTGGTATTGATTGCTTCTCTGATCGCAACTCCCATTGGTTGGTTTGGGATGCACCGATGGCTAAATGGATTTGCCTATCGCATCCACATTCAATGGTGGGTGTTTGTCCTGGCTGCAGGAACTTCGGCTATCGTGGCGCTCATGACCATCAGTTTCCACGCTATTAAAGCAGCCATAGCCAATCCTACTAAATCATTGAGAGCAGAATGAACCGACCGGTTAGGGTAAATCATTATGTTAAATCAGCATGCAAACCGATAAAAAAATTTTTCTGTGCAGGCAGATTTGGCGAATCCCATAAATCCTGAACGAACTTAATAAAATCAGACCATGATAAAAAATTATATTAAAATCGCCTGGAGAAACATCTTACACAATAGCATCTATAGTTTCATCAATATCTCCGGGCTTAGCGTTGGATTGATGGTCACCACGTTAATATTATTATTTGTTATTCATGAAATCCAGTTTGACCGGTTCCATGTCTATGGTGATCGAATTTATAAAATCGGAATGCAACTTCAATACGGTGATCAAACTGTCAATATAGGTGGCATCAAATCAGAATTGGGTCCCGTGCTAAAAAAATCATTGCCTTCCATACAGGAATATGTGAGAACAAAAGACATCGGGGATGTGATTATTAAAAATGCTGAACACCAGAATACAAAATTTAAGGAAAAATCGTTTTTATTTGCCGATCCATCGATTCTCACCGTATTTTCTTATCCACTGATAAAAGGAAATATTCATACAGCTTTAGAGAATCCATTTTCTTTAATATTAACTGAACACGCCGCTAAAAAATATTTTGGTAATGCAGATCCTGTAGGCAAAACCGTATTGTGCAATGCAAAGCATCTATTTACCATCACCGGAGTCCTAAAAAACATCCCTACCAATTCTTCCCTGAGTTTTGAATTTTTAGCTTCTTTGCAAACCTTTCCTAAATTAGGAGATGAAGAAAAAGCAATTTGGGAGAATTCGGGTGCATTCCGTACTTATTTATTA
>CALMKY010000285.1 GCA_937867195.1 uncultured Saprospiraceae bacterium
CCCTGAACCACGATTGTTTATCTTAAAGCGCCTTGAAGATTTACAGCATCCGATGAACTAAGAATTACTTTTTTTAGAGATTCTAAAAAACCTCAGATTGATCTGAGGTTTTTTTTTGCTAAAATCCTGATTGTTATCTTTAAAAACCAATTCACCGTACGATATTTCAGGCTTAGGGATATATTCGACTTTGACATCGCCTCTCTTATTAAAAAAATGATCGGGGACGGTCACCAGATCAAAATACTGATCAGCACCATTGATTAAGACACGACCATCCGTCAGCTCTATGCTATGTGGATAATAGGTTATACTGAATGTACTGTGCGGTTGCTTGCGGGGATAACTAAGCCGATGAAACCGATCGCTGATTTTATCAAAGATATCGAAACCATCCCGGCTGCTTACCCAGATCCTTCCTCTGTGGTCTTCCATCAGATAGCCGACATCATTATTGCGGATGGTCAGTGAATCATATGCATCGTGATGATATACTTTAAAACTATAACCATCGTATCGATTGACACCATCTTTGGTCGTCATCCATAGAAACCCATCTTTATCCTGCAAAAGATCCCAGATATAGCCTTGAGACAATCCCTGGGCTGATGTGAACGTCTCATATCTAAATTGCCCGGTAGCCTGAAAACAGGTCCATATCAAAAACGAAACCAGGATCGCCGGGCTATTTTTTCCACGCATGATTGTATAAGCAAAGATTCAGAAAATCACCAAAGAATTAGCATAATCTGAATTTAAATTGACTTTCCAGGATCTTTTTTAAAGGCAAATGCGAGAAAAATACTGCTCCTGCAAGAAAATTACTGTACAACGAGAGGAAATTTAGAAAGGAAGCAGAAAAGTCCTAACATATGGAATATACGGAAATATAGTTTTACAATATCCTTTAGTATAAACCTCAAAAAACCAATTTATATCACTTTTTTTTTCAAAAACCAAAAATCATTTTGCAATGAAAACTTTTCTTTTTACTTCTATAGTAGTTTTATATGCTATTCTTTTTTCTATCTCTGATGATTGCCAGGCACAGACGGCTTTTGGTGAAGTCGCATTCAATAAAATAAAACCCGGTATGACTGAGAATTATCTGAATGATATGAAGACATCCAAGAAACTGAACAATGGACTCAAAGCTAATAAAACCATTAATTCATGGCAACTGTACCGCAGGGTATATCCCCGAGGAAGTAATATGGACTTTGATTATGCTACTTTGACTATTTTCCCCGGAAGCAAAGAGATGGAATCCCGCAAAAATTGGATAGCATACGATGCTCCGTTAAAACAACTAAGCGCTAAAGAATCCATTGATTTTATCAGTTCGTTAGGGAATGTGCGCACCACCATCCTTACAGACTTATATACTTATACATTAGGTGTAGGGACTGCTTCCAAGCCCGGTGATTTTGTACAGCTCAATTTATTGGATGTAAATCCCGGAAGCAATGAGGAAGCAGAGAAAATGTGGGCTTTATTAAAACCCGTGGCGGAGGAATGCATAAAAGCCGGTAAACTATCAGGATATCATGTGTGGAAGCGCACCTATAATACGAAAGCGGGTAACTCCAGTGAATATACTGTTAGCTTTGGTTTTTCATCATTTGAACAGGCCCTTTCATGGGTCAGTGGAAAAACCGGTTTGGCAGAAGAATATAAACGAATCTATCCCAAGGATGATTTTGCTGCTTTCGGGGCTAAACTAAATAGTCTCAGAACAATGGTAGGACAAGAGCTTTGGGAATTGGTAGATCTAACTGATTAATTATCGAATCACTATGGCTATTCCGACCATTTCGATTTCACACGACCAGATTATTCCCAGTCAGCAGTCTTCATTCAGTAAGAAGTTTAGTTATTACATACTTTTTATGTTGACTGTCTCTTATGTCTTCAATTTTATCGACAGGCAGATCCTGGTCATCTTACAGGAATCGATCAAAAAAGATTTGGGTCTGTCCGACACTCAGCTCGGTCTTATGTCCGGATTTACATTTGCCCTTTTTTATGTTTCATTCGGCATACCCATTGCGAGGTTGGCAGACAAAAGCAATCGAAAGAAAATCATTACGATGGCTTTGATTGTATGGAGTGGTATGACGGCACTTTCAGGTAAAGCGCAAAACTTTGTGCAATTATTAATTGCCCGTATGGGTGTCGGGATTGGCGAAGCAGGAGGAAGTCCTCCTGCACACTCCATCATTTCAGACCTATTCCCGCCTTCAAAAAGAGCCACTGCCATGGCGATTTATTCTTCCGGTATCTCCGTGGGTATTTTAATTGGTTTTCTTTTAGGAGGCTGGATTGATCATTATTTTGGGTGGAGGACAGCTTTTTTTGTGGTTGGTATTCCGGGCATCGTATTCGCTTTGATTTTTTATGCAACGGTACAAGAACCTATCCGAGGACTTTCTGAAAATAAAGTAGGGTATGATGAAAATACAACTATGAAGGAGGTCATGTTGTCTCTATGGAACAGTAAATCATTTCGGTACCTGGCTTTGGGTGCCGGCATGACAGCTTATGCTGCGTATGCTAAGTCCTCATGGATGCCCTCATTTTTAGCAAGACTGCATGGAATGAAAAGTACCGAGATAGGATTGTGGCTTTCATTGAGCTATGGAATTGGTGGGGGACTTGGATTTTTTCTCGGTGGATATATCACAGATAAAATCGGGAAAACCGACAAACGATGGTATCTCTGGTTGCCGGCCGCAGCATCACTGCTTACGATTCCTTTTTCATTGATTGTATTGTTTGTACCCGGCAAGGCGGCCCTTTTGTTCCTTAGCATTCCTTCATTTTTATTAAATTTATATTTAGCTCCTTGTCTTTCACTATCTCACGGTCTTGTCGGCATCAGGATGCGAGCCATGGCTTCCGCGATTTTATTTCTTGTATTGAATATCATTGGGCTCGGCTGCGGCCCCCTCATGACGGGAATATTCAGTGATTATTTAAAATCATTTATGGGTACAGAATCTCTTCGATGGGCTTTGAGTACTACATTGATCTCAAATATTCTGGGAGCCTTATTCTTTTATCAGGCGGCAAAAACCATACGGGAAGAATTGAAAACAATATAGAAATAATTTATACAAACTAATATTAGCCAACGCATCACATGAATACAAATGCATTTGTACAAGATCTCAACGACCGCTTTTTTAAAGGAGAATTATCTGAACCATTCCAGGAAAAGCTCAGGCAATTACCAATGGACAGACCGGATGTATATGCTTTTATTGAAAGAATATTTGGTTTTGCCCACCTGAATGGCAGCCCGGCTAAAGATTTGTCCTTACAACAGGCAACTACAATGGGCACATTGCTTGCTCGTATACTCCCGGGTGCATGGGAAGGGAGAGTGCCCCCGATTACACTACAGGGACGACATGCCGTTATTGATCAATATATTAAAAA
>CALMKY010000286.1 GCA_937867195.1 uncultured Saprospiraceae bacterium
AGGTTCGCTGCCTTCCTTCGCAAGTAAAACTTATCCCGGCACAAAAAAACGCTATGGCTACAATGGCAACAGCTTTATTTGCGTGGTTGAATTTGGCAAAAAAATAAAAGCAAAATCTTTACTCACAGGCGGCGAAAGCGGCAACGAAAATTCTCCGCATTTCAGCGACCAGGCATTAATGTACACGCAGGGAAAATTTAAAGATGTATTGTTTTATAAAGAAGATGTGATCAAGCATATCGTGAAAAAATACATTCCGGGTGAATGATTGCGAAAATAGTATGGTCACCCTGGATCAACAATATTGAAAACAGATAAGGAAATTTAAATTGTTTTTTATGGATGTAAATGACTTATGGATAGGAGATGAGGTGATGGTCAGAAGTCTTGGCATAAAGGGCGTTTTCCAGGGAGAAGGATTGAACGGTAATTATAAAATAAAAGGGAAGGACGGTAAAACATACGAAGTACCTGCTGAAGAAATTGAATTCCCTGGTCAATCCGAGAAGCCCATTCAAGTCAAATTTCCTGCTTCACCATCATCATCAAAAAAATTAATCGATGCGCTGAATCTTACTGATCAGGATCTCTTAAATCCTATGCTAATGTGTCATGAATACATCCAATCGATGATGAATGAGCGTAAAATTCATTGTAAAATTGTTTTTGGTGATAATCCGGACTTAAAATCAGCGGTTGCTGCCCTGTTGCGTAAGACACCTGAAATTTCACTATATACCCCACACCCGGATCAGGATGCCTGGGACGTATGGTTTGATTATGGATCAGATGAGGAGGAGGAATAGGCCTTAACCTTTTCTCACAAAAAACTTAAGAGTATCAGCTGCAAATCCGGTAAATATTCCCAATCCATTGGTAATATTCGTGGGTGGAGGTGCAATGCTGATGGATGTATTACTGGTTTGGCTGTACAACGCGGCATATTCGGGTTGAACATGCATACAATAAATATCAAAATGACCAAAAAACTCTAATTGAATAGGTCTGATCTGGGCAGTGGATCCTTGTGTCGGCTCGTTAAAGGTAGGACGGCGCCTAAAACCAAAATTGGTATTTCCAGTAATAATACTTTCCTGAGAAGCTTCCAGGTTTTTATAGGCGGTAAGGTAAAAAGTCTGATCATTATTTATCCACGACAGGGCAATAGGATCACCAAAATTGGGCCTTCCACCTCCGAAGCCACCTCCTAAAACCACCGGGGTAATGGTTACTTCAGCCGAGCCCAATGCAAATCCTTTCGGACGAGATGGGACCGTCGTAGAAGCAGTGACGGACTGTCCATTGTACGTAAATCCTAAATCATAGGAATGTCCCGATTGGATCAATACCTGTGATTTATAAAATCCGCTATCGACATTTGTGAGTGTATAGGATTTATTATCGGTATTATCTTTTACGATAACAGAAAGTCCATTGATTGGAATCGCTACTGTATCCGTTCCACCAAACTTGATTTCTTTCGTGATTTTAATATTGATAGGTTCGCCGGACTGCAGATAGCCCTCTACAACAGCCCGAGCGGCCAGATCATCCAGCGTAGTTACTTTGGTACAAGCCAGAATACATCCCAGGATCAGGATAACTGCAAAAATTTTATTTTTATTCATCACACGATGATTTGATATTTTGATTAATGTAGATTCCATGAGGCTGAAATATTAGGAGTGAATGCCAGGTAGTTTACATTGGTCTCAATGACCTGTCCCGATTGGATCTGAAATTCTTTATACCATACATTGCTGCGATTGTATACATTAAATAAAGACAAAGAAATATTGCGCGGCGCCGCACCTTCGCCATTCCATTTATAAGTGAAGGCGATATCCAGTCGATGATAGTCAGGAAGCCTGACTCCATTTTTATCAGTCACCGTGGTAAAGTCGCGTTTGGTATTATCCAATAATGTCAATTGATAACCTCCGGTCGGCGCAGTATAGGGTCTGCCGCTGGCAAAAATCCATGTGGCGGCGAGATCCCAATGCTTTGCCCAGTTATAAATCCCGACGATTTTAAATTCATGACGCACATCCTGATTGGCATAGAAAGGTTTGCCAAAATCAGCAAAGTTATATTTCACTTCTGCTAAAGAATAGGATATCCAACCATTCAATGCACCATACTTCTTTTGTAATAACAAATCGATGCCTTTTGCTTTTCCACTACCCGAAGCAAATTTTTCATCTAAGGTAATAGCTCGTGGAGAAGGTCTGATGCGCACGGAATATTCGCTGAGTCCATCCATAGGTTTATAATAAGTCTCAGCATCAAATAACCAGTTTTTATTTTCCCATGAAAAGCCTGCGATATAATGCGTTGCAGCAGCCACGGGCAATTTATTACCGTCCGCGAGGACCCAAAAATCCCGGCTACCCTGGAAAATATCTTCCCGGATCACCCTTTTGACAAATTGATAGTAGATGCCGTACGCTGCCTTTATTTTCCAATTTTGATTTAGGGTATACGTAGCATTGATACGGGGTTGAGGATAAAATTTATACAAAGGACTGTATTCATCAATCCGTATTCCGGGTATGATCAATAATTTATTCATTTTGATACGATCTTGTATATAAAACGTGTTGGTGATACCCTGGTTATTCCGGTTGATGACTTGTATGGTATCGTTTTGAGTGTAATTGTATTTAATATAGTTATTGGTCACATTGAATCCGGCTTCGATGGTATTGTTTTTGTTGATATGATACTCAATATCGAGCTTACCAGAATAGTCCTTTAAGTCGTTATTCTCAACAGATCCGGTGCTGTTATTCCTCGCTGCTCCGGTCGAATCAGTGAATGTATTTTTATTACTGCGGTCACGATTGGAGAAATAATGGGAAAAAGAAAGTAAACCATTGGCATAAAATTTATCTGAGAATCGATGCGACCATTTTAACGATCCGCCGGTATTCCCCCAATTGGTAATATCACTTACATTAAATCCAAAATTGCGTGCTTGCCCTCCGAAATTGGAAATGTTGTTTGTGCGACTGTTATCCATATCGTCCGTGCCATTATAAATGCTTGCAGATATTATATCTTTCGAAGTTGGCTTAAACGTTACACGACCATTAAGATCATAAAAAAACGATTTTGGAGTGGTAGTCGTAAAATTAAATCTACCGCCACCAAAACCTCCATTGCGTCGGGTCTGGCCTACATTGGGTACCTGGGTACTGCGACTATTGAATGTATTGAAAATCTTATTGTACAATCCGGATTGATAGGATCTGCGATATGCAAACAGGGTCGTTATTTTATCTCCAATGGGCACTTCGACCTCGCCGTTATAAGCAAGAAATCCGGCATTGATACCTACATTCGGCTGTTTGGTATTACCTTCTTTACCTGTAATCTCCGCAACTGAAGCGATCCTTCCTCCGAATTTTGACTCAAATCCTCCTTTAAATAATTGTACATCTTTGATCGCATTTGGATTGAATGCCGAAAAAAAACCGAATAAATGATCGACATGATATACACTGAATCCATCATAAACAACAAGCGTCTGATCAGGTGTGCCTCCCCGCACATATAAACCGGATGAGTTTTCATTGGCAGCAGAAACTCCCGGCATCAGTTGAAATGATCTCATGACATCCCGTTCTCCAACCGCTGGTAATGAAGCGATTTTAACCGGAGATAATTTGAGCATGGATATTTTTTCATTTGCTCTTAGAAGTTCTTCATGATTGGCGGTTACTTGAATTTCCTCCAATAATTCCGATTGTGGCTCCAGGGTAATAACTAATTTTTCAAGGTCAAGATCAGGACGTAAAAAAAATTTTTTAGACTGATAACCAATATACGAAAGATCCAATCCAGAGGTGTCGGTCGGCACATCAAATAAGGTAAAATATCCATCGACGTTTGTACTGGTACCTTGTTGAGTAGTCGGCACATAAATACTGACATAGGGTAAAGTTTCTCCGGAGCCGACATCTTTTACGATGCCTCGGATGGTGACATGCTTTCTTTTAGCTGCAACTTCCGGTTTATGAAACGAATTTTCAATACTAACCGTACTGGCAGGATTAAACAGGGAATAGCTTCCATCTTCCTCTTTGCGGTATTTCAGCTTAGCCTGGTCTGCAACGATTCTCATAACATCGTCCGGGGACGTTTTGTTAAACAAATAGGTCAAGCGACTTTTACCTAAGTCAATGCTATCATATCCAATTTTGAAATTGTATTTGGATTGCAATACATCCAGTACACTTTTCATTGGCTTATAGTTAAAATATTCTTCAACATTTTTAGGAGTGTGACTGATGTGCTGAGCCTTTAAAGCAATGGCAAGAGATAGAATGATGCATCCTATCAGAATCCTTTTTGAAAAAAGTGATTCTTTAATAAAATAAAGATTCATGCGAAAAGAGAGCTGATATAATCTAATTGGTAAAAATAAATGTAAAAGTTGCATGCATTATCTTAAATTCTGTCCTGATCATGCATAAGCAATTTTTAAGCCAATAGAATGATTTCAATTTGATTAAAAAAATGGAATAGATTACCCTGAATAAATCTTATGATTTTTAGTTTTTTGATTCGATGACATGCTATGGTTGGAACATGAACTTTAATCCGGTTTAATTGTTCTGAAAATCATATAGTTTTACAGCCATATTTAATTGATTAAGTTTGGAATCAAAAAATGGATCGTAAGTCTTTTATTCAGTCCTTATCCCTGTTTTCATTGATCAAACCATCTATGAATTTATCAGATCTTTCAAAAATCGCAGATACATTGGAGCATTCACCCAAAATGCCGGTACTTTTTCTAGGTCACGGAAGTCCAATGAATGCTGTGGAAGATAATGAATTTGTCCAAGAATTTAAAAAACTTGGCAAATCATTGCCGAAACCCAATGCTATTGTATGCATTTCTGCTCATTGGCTGACCCGGGGTACACACGTGACCGCAATGGCTCAACCACGTACGATCCATGACTTTGGAGGTTTTCCTAAAGAATTGTATGAAGTGGAATATCCTGCTCCCGGCAGTCCGGCTCTTGCGAATGAGATCAAGCAAAGTGTAAAGAAAGCAGAAGTAGGTCTTGATATGAAATGGGGTCTTGATCACGGTGCCTGGACCGTCATTATGCATTTGTTTCCTCATGCAGATATTCCAGTGATACAACTGAGCATCGATTATAGCAAGGGACTTCAATATCATTATGATTTAGCCAAAGAACTTACATCCTTGCGTTCAAAAGGTGTCCTGATCGTGGGTAGTGGTAATATGGTGCACAATCTAGGAATGGTCGCCTGGGACAAGCTCAACGCCGACTTCGGATATGATTGGGCTCTGGAAGCCAGGGAAAAAATGAATCATTTCATTTTACAAGGTGATCATATGTCATTAATAAATTATCAATCACTAGGGAGACCCTTTACGCTTTCCATTCCCACTCCGGATCATTACATACCCATGCTGTACGCTTTAGCATTAAAAGGTGAAAGGGATCACGTAAGCTTATTTAATGATAAACCGGTTGGGGGATCCTTGACAATGACCTCAATCAAAATAAATGCCGGCTAACCATTTTCCATCTTAAAACAAAAGTGATTTTGAAATAGAGAATATTTAAAAAATTGACTCTTAGTTAAATTCTCATATTGTATTTTATTTTTTTCTATTTTCACGTTATATAAAATATATAGATATGAAAAAAATAATCGTATTGGCCCTACTGATCATTTCTGTGAGTACATATGCCCAAAAAGAAAAATATTGGACTCAGAATAAACAAAATAAAAACTCGATCGTCAAAGACAAAGCGGTCGGAAGATTAGCCTATCCTAAAGAATATAAACTTTTTGATCTCAATTTTGGATTGATTCAAAAAGATCTGCACGCCATGGATGATAAACAATCAAAAACCGTTATAAGTCTACCCGGTGCCGATGGGAATATAGAAGATTTTGAACTCACCGAAGCTTCAAATTTTGAGCCTGATTTACAAGCCAGATTTCCGGAGATCAGAGCATACAGTGGCAGAGGCATTACAGATCGATACGCCACTCTCAAACTCTCCTTATCGCCTCAAGGCATTCAAACGATGGTTTTCCGATCTGACAATCAAAGTGAATTTATCGAACCATTTTCAAAAGATAAAAAAACTTATTCTGTCTACCGAAGTCAACGCGATAAAGGTAAATTACCCTGGACTTGTAGCACGGAAGATAAAGGTCTGGCCAATACGATTAATACCAATATCAATGGGAATGGGCCTGCCAGCCTGGTAGGAGGTTCGAGTGGAACGATAAAAACATTGAGACTCGCACAATCCTGTAATGGAGAATACTCTAATTATTTCGGAGCATTCAGTTCAGCGGATGTTTCAATAGTATTGTCAGCATTCAATGCTACCTTGACCCGTTGTAATGGCGTCTATGAAAAGGACCTGGCCCTGCATCTAAATCTTATCAGCAATACTACCTCTGTGATCTACTACGATCCGGCGACAGATCCATATTCGACGACATTAAGTCAATGGAACAGTCAATTACAAAAAACACTGACGAATGTAATCGGCAATGCGGGCTATGATATAGGCCATATGTTTGGAGCAACCGGAGGAGGTGGAAATGCAGGTTGTATAGGTTGTGTTTGCAATAATCCTACGGGCAACAAGCTGGCCAAAGGGGCTGGTATTACTTCTCCGGCGGATGGTATCCCTCAGGGTGATAATTTTGATATCGACTACGTGGTACACGAAGTAGGACATCAGCTCGGAGCAAATCATACTTTCTCAATGTCGAATGAAGGTACGGGTCAACAAAAAGAAATAGGCTCTGGTATTACCATCATGGGATATGCAGGAATTACTTCGTATGATGTTGCACCTCATTCGATTGATATTTTCCATGAAACATCCATCGACCAGATTCAGGCCAATATAGCCACAAAATCATGCCCTGCTTCTTTTAATATGACAGCCAATAGCAAACCGGTACTTGCTGCATTATCAAACTATACGATTCCTATCAGTACACCGTTTGCGCTTACCGGTTCTGCTACAGATCCGCAGAATGATCCACTTACGTATTGCTGGGAGCAAAATGATAATTCCTCGACAACAGGTGCAGGAAGCGTGGCATCACCGACTAAAACAACCGGACCCAATTGGCTTTCGTTTTCTCCGACGACATCCGGTACTCGCTATTTCCCCAGGCTATCAACTATACTGGCTGGACTTAATGTGACGGGTCCATTACCTGGAGGTGACGCAGGTGCCAATATTGAAGCTTTGAGTTCAGTTGCGCGTACTTTAAATTTCAGACTCACCGTTCGCGACAATCATGCTTATACACCGGGTATAGAGATAGGTCAGACAGCTTTTGCCGATGCAGTGATCACGGTCTCCAGTGCATCGGGTCCGTTTGCAGTATCCAACCCAAATACTGCATTAACCTGGACAGGAGGATCTACTGCTACAGTTAACTGGAGTGTAAATAATACGACCGCTTCTCCGGTTTCCTGTGCCAATGTAAAAATATCTTTGTCTACCGATGGAGGAAATACTTTCAATACAGTATTGATTGCTTCAACCCCAAATGATGGTACAGAGACGGTCAATGTGCCCAATGTTTCGAGTACAACCTGCCGGATCAAAGTAGAAGCTGTTGGAAATATTTTCTTCGATATCTCCAATTCTAATTTTACAATCAACGGAGCACCGGCCTTGTCAGGCAACCTTGGTTCTCTTGGGATTTCAGGTAATGATCTTCATATCGCACCCAATCCGGCCAATCAAATTGTATATCTTGATTATACTTCCAAAATTGAAAGTAACGGGAAAATTAGTATCATCGATCAGACAGGTGCGTTGATCATGAATAAAACAATCTCAGTATTAAAAGGTAAAAACTTTGAACAATTGGATACGGATCATCTGGCCAATGGATTGTATATTGTAAAAATAGAAAGTGCAGATGCGGTTCGCACCAATAAATTAATCGTACACCGATAAGTTACGACTGATTTTTGCTGATTCAATAATAAATACCAAAGAATGCCTGAGCACTAAGATTCCAGGCTTCAAATTCAACATGATTATTCTTACGGTCTCCAATGAGCGCATGGACTTTACCTGCACTTATTATATCCAGGATGGATTGCAGATTGATTCTCATCCTGGATCCGATGTATAAAATACCTTTTATAATTCTCCTTCCGTTAATTTTGCATCAAATTTAATCTCATGAATTGTTTATGAAAAATTTTATCTCTTTACTGGATGTAGATAATAGAGTAGAATTATTACAAACAGCACTGGACTATAAAAAAAATATATGGAAAGATGAGTCACTGGGGCATCATAAGACCTTAGGCATGGTCTTTTTCAATCCGAGTCTTCGGACGCGGTTAAGTACACAGCAGGGGGCATATCAACTCGGAATGAAAGTCATCTCCATGAATGCAGATCAGGGATGGAAAATAGAATTTGAAGATGGAGCGATCATGAATGCAGACCGGGCAGAGCATGTCAAGGAAGCGGCCTCCGTCATGTCCCAAATGGTGAATATGCTAGCTATCAGGTCATTTCCGGGATTGGTGGATCGGGATAAAGATTATAATGAGGAAGTGATGAACCAGTTTGTAAAGTATGCAACGGTGCCGATTATCAACCTCGAATCTTCTACGCTGCACCCTTGTCAATCTTTTGCCGATATCATTACGATGGAAGAGCATCGAAAACAAGATCGTAAGAAAACAAAAGTTGTCCTGACCTGGGCGCCGCACATAAGAGCTCTGCCTCAGGCGGTATCCAATAGTTTTGCTCAATGGGCCCTGGGTTACGATTATGATTTGGTCATTACTCATCCGGAAGGATATGATCTGGCCGGACAATTTATCCAGGGCGCAAAGATCGAATACAATCAGGACAAAGCATTGGAAGGAGCTGATTTTGTTTATGCTAAAAACTGGAGTGCTTATTATGACTATGGTAAGATATTGACACAGGATCCATCCTGGATGATTACTGATAAAAAAATGCAACTCACCAATCAGGGATATTTCATGCACTGCCTACCTACCCGGCGCAATCTCGAGATCGCCGATGATGTATTGGACAGTCATTATTCATTAGTATTAAAACAAGCAAAAAATAGGATATTTAGTGCCCAGACAGTACTAAGTGAATTATTGAAATAACATAGAATTGTTAACTGACATTTCTCCAATTGCCCAGTTCATCAATTCACCCTATGAACGAAGTACTTTCAATTCCACCCGTTGGTTTCTGGCCCTGCCTTCGGCATTAAAATTGGTATCGATTGGTTTTCTTCGTCCATATCCGGCGAACGTGATTCGATCTGAGGCGATACCTTTACCGATAAGATACTCTGCAACATTTTTCGCCCGCATGGTTGATAGATTGTCACAGTATTGATCCGTAATGCCGGGCCGGCTATTTGTATGCCCTCCAACTTCAACCACCAGCGAATTGTTAACCCTTAAATAATTATAAAGAGAATCCAAAACAGGATAGTTTTCGGGAGTAATGTTGCTACTATCAGCTGGAAAAAACAGTCTATTGATTTTTATGATCTCACCGACTTTGGGTTTTGCCACGAATACCACCGGTGGCTCGGGGTTTGTTGGAATTGGTTTTGCAGAGGGAATATTTTGTTTTGGTTTGGCTACCACGGGAGGCGTAGCGGGTTTCGGAGGAGTGACCGGTGCATCACAGTCAACAGGAATCAGAGGAGATGCATTGTCAAGTAATATATTTCCATTATAAGGTACTAATACCGGAGTTTTAAAAAATGCCTCCAGCATAATGTATTTATAATTGGTTTTTGGTCTTAACCTGAATGAATACGATCTCCAATCACTGTTTTCTATTGGGGGACTCTCTGCTAATAATTCAGATCGGCCGCAGGCTATATTGCCTCCCCAAATCCGTAATACTGCAGGTATGTCAAAATTATAAAGTGTATCATTTCTGGAGATCAAAGGATAGTTGTCCCGGTTATTGGTCCCACTGCGATATTTATCTGAACTGGATAAGTAAACTGTAAAGTTATAACATTGCCCTCCCAGTAATGGTTTATCCAATAGTTGTGATACACGTTCCCAGGTATCATTATGTCTTACAACCATACCGAGATAGGTTTTACCATTATTGGCCGGTTTGCTTACTTCCCAAAATCCGCTTGGATGCACATCCGGTGCAGACTCGCCCTGGAATCCACAATCTGTCCATCCCTGGGGAGCAGAACTTTGCTTCGGTGTATCTTCAAATGAGGGATTATTTAGGAATACGGTGTCCTTGGATACTTGCCCCGAGATTAAACCATGCATGATCAATAAGCAACAAGAGAAAATGAATGATTTATTCAAAATTGTTTTCATTTGATAACTACCGCAAAAATAATGAATTAGGTGGATACTTTGATCACACTAAGTGGGTGAGCATATCTAAAAATGGAAAGAGAATGTCTTATTTATCCTCATGAAAACCAATCTCAATAGACCTTGAAGCATTTGTTTATTCAGACAAAAATCATCCAGATTACTTTTCAGATTTCTTGGGACATCATTTATCAAAATCAGGTTGATACTCTAGAGTCTCAAATAAATATTTACTTCCTGAAGATGTAGAATTTGACCGATTAGATCTTATGGAGCCTTCGTTCCATAGATGCATTCAATCGTTCATTCACTTAAGGATTGCGCTATCTTTGTACCTGCTTTGAAACTAAAAAAATCACCATACCTTTTATATGCCGATGCTAAAGGCAATACGTATGAAGATAAAACATTGTACGCTCTGGGAAGATCAGGCTGGGATGCGACGGACGTACCATTAGAAGAATGGATCGAATTGCCGGAAGGTGGTCAATTATATACATTACCTGACCGGCAAGGCATTGGTATCGATGTCAAAAGCGGTGAAGTAAGAGTGTGCGAAAAAGGCAGGGCTGTCTCTGCATTTGTTCCCCCCGCCTATACGGTATTGAAATTGTCTCCTTATATGACCTTACCCGAAGCGACCCCATTGCCATTGTATTGTTATAGTGCGGTGGGTTGGTCCGGAGGGAAAATCTATGTCACGGCAACCCGGATTGAACGGGATATCCGGCAAGAAGCAAGGGGCTATGATGATTTAAAAATAAAAGCCGGTGTCGAAACACTTACTCAATTATACCCTACCAATCGGCTTGTAAAACATCTTGCTGAAAATTGCACGGATCGGTATTCCTGTCCGGCGGCAAGAAATTATTTTCTAGGCAGATGGGAATGTCCAATTCCCATCTCTCCGGCATGCAACGCAAATTGTTTAGGATGTATTTCATTTATTCCTGAATCAGAGGTCTTTCAGGCATCACATGATCGACTTGCTTTTAAGCCTACATCTGATGAAGTTGTAGAATATACCGTCCCACATCTTGAATCAGCACCCTATCCGATAGTTAGTTTCGGTCAGGGTTGTGAAGGTGAACCACTGCTCATGTGGGAAACTATCCGGGAAGCCATCATTAAAATCAGAAAATTTACCAATAAAGGATCAATCAATATCAATACCAATGGTAGTAAACCGGACGCGGTAAAAGAATTATGCGCCGTCGGCCTCAATAGTATCCGCGTGTCCATGAACAGTGCCCAGGAACATGTATATATGAACTATTATTTACCCAATAATTATAAATTTAAAGACATCATCGAAAGTGCAAAAATAGTCCGGGACCATGGAGGCTGGGCATCGATCAACTATTTTGTATTTCCTGGTGTCACGGATACCGAAGCTGAATATGAAGCTCTTTGCCATCTCATTGATTATACCGATCTATCTATGATCCAATGGCGCAATTTTAATATCGATCCTGATTTTTATTTGTCTAAATTGAATATTGGACCTGAAGAAAATACCATCGGAATATTAAATTTAATGAATAGACTCAGGGGAAAATATCCTCACCTCAAATTTGGTTATTTTAATCCACCGATGGAAAGGATGAAAAATTATGATGTGGATTTTGCGCATTAATAATTAGTTTCATCACGAAAATTATTATTAATCATAAGATGCTGGTTAATACGTTAAAATCTGAAACTATACTAAAATGATTTGCACGAGGTATAATTTCCAGATTAATATTTTTAAGATGAGGTTTCCAGGTCTCTACCAATGTTCTGGATTGGGAATGATATTCATCGGATTCATCGCCGCCCACCGCAATGATCATATCAGCATCTGATGAAGGCAATAAATTGATCGGGCTCAATGCAAAAGCTGTATGAACATTCATTTTGAGTGGTCCATTTACAAAAGAATGTTGTATCGGAAGTAAGTCAAACAATCCACTTAGACTTAAAACCCGGGTGATATGAATGCCTATTGGTCTGTAATGTACCGTTGATAGGATCGCTGCTAAATGCCCACCGGCACTATGGCCTATAATCTTTACATTCGTTGGATTACCATTGTACAATGAAATATTTTGGCCAATCCACTCGAGTCCTTGTTTGACAGATAATACGATGGTCTGCATATCTACCTCGGGACATATGGGATATCCGAGTACTACCGTGGTGATATTCCTTTCTTTAAAAACATTGAAAATATAAGTAAAGTCAGACCGATCCATTCTCTGCCAATAGCCACCATGAATAAAAACCACTACCGGGGACTTGACTTGTTTAGATGGTTGAATATCCATTCTTTGTCTTGAAAGATCACCATATTTAATATTTCTAATGATATGGGGGTCTGCAATTAAAGCATCATTCCAGGTTTTCCATTGATCAAAATAATCCTGGTAATCGGGGACCAATGCCCGGTTGTTGTATTGAGAATCGAGTGAGATCTGATCGTAGTCTTTAAACACGTTGAGCATAGAAAGCAATGAACGGGATTAGAATTTTCAACTTAATTCAACTGAGAAAATTGTATATGAAAATTATCGTGTTTTGACCATCTCTTAATTTGCACCCACCCCTACAGGCAATAAACACTCCATCACCAATCTATAAAATTCAGGATGACTGTTCCAGGTTTGTCCGGTAATAATTCTTCCATCACGGACTGCCTCCTGATGTCCGATGTAATGCCCCCCGAAGGATATCACCTCAAATTTTACATGTTCATAGCAGGTAATATTTTTGTTTTCAACCAAGCCTGCGGTCACAAGGATCTGTACTCCATGACATATCGCAAAAACATATTTATCGTCATCATAGAATTTCCGGACTATAGAGATTACACGGTCGTCATTTCTTAAATATTCAGGAGCCCTGCCACCAATGCACAATACAGCAATGTAGTCATCGACGATTACCTGGTCAAATCCTATATCGGACCTTACAAAATAACCTTTTCGTTCTACATAGGTATCCCATCCCGGTTCGAAATCATGAATAACAAGATGGAGTGGTTTAGCAGTCGGAGCGGCTAGGATGGTCTCAAATCCGGCTTCAGTCAGTCGTTGTTTTGCATACAATACCTCAAAGGATTCGCCGGCATCTCCGGTGATAAGTAATATTTTATCAGAAGCCATTCCACAAGTTAGGAAAATTTTAAATACAAAATGGAAAGGCCAATGTATATATTGGTTTCCTGTCCCGGTTACAACCAATAATTAAAAACAAAAATATTGAAAGAAAAAGGGATACAGGACTGGGTCGATCTTAGCTTTTGTGCGTTAGCTCGCTCTTTTCACGCTGGCGATATAGGCCACGGTGTCTACATCTGCCGCATCCCGTACAATGTGCAGCGTGTTGCTTTCATATTGTCCACATTCAGATACTAAAACCCAACCAATAACTTGTTTGGAGATGATATATGCCCAATCTCCATCCACGGTGACGACACCCATCCAAGTACCGGGAATGAGACATTTCAATGTCATGGCGGTAGCTTCAGGCTTTGATTTTACCTGAGCTCCTTTAGAGACCGCGTGCCACTGAATTTTTTTCATTACTCCCATTATACTTACATCAGAACGAAAAGTCAAAATTATTTAATTAGAAAACTTTAAATTATAAACCAATATTGGATTCGATTCAAAGTTTAACTATTAATACAACGACGAACTAAAGACAAAGGTTAGGATAAAAAGGTTGCTTTCTTACTAATAAATTGCAAATCATAGGCAATTCACCCTGTTTTTCAGCAAAAGTTAATATTGTCTTAATTTACGAATAAATTCGTAGGAACTATTGACTTTCAACTCCATGCTTCGTTATATTCGCATACGAAATTATTCGTAATATAAGTTGTCTTAATATGAAGAAACAAATCAAGCCTACAGATTCAGAATTGGAAATACTGCAAATCCTGTGGCAACACGGTCCACTACCGGTCAGAGTGGTAAATGAAATGCTGACGACCAAGTCCGGCGAGGAGATTGGATATACCACGACTCTCAAGCTCATGCAGATCATGACAGATAAAAACATCAGGCATCTACCTGTTGTTGATCAGGGCAAAGTTTGTGGCATCATCTCCATTGGTGACGTGGTGCGTTCCATTATTGAAGAACAACAGAACGTGATTGAGCATTTGGAGCAATACATTTCAGGAACGTGATAGAGGTTACCAGTTTATTTGGAGATCATGTCTCTTTACCCTTTTTGTGTTTGATTTCGGGCTACCTGCCGATCATTATTTTTTTAGTGAGTTGACTGTTTGCTGTTTCTATTTTGCATATGTACATGCCTGTTGCAAATGTGCTCACATCTATTTCCAAATCGTGTGACGAGCGCCAGAGTTTTTGCTCAAACGCTTTTCTGCCGTTCACATCAAGGATGATGA
>CALMKY010000287.1 GCA_937867195.1 uncultured Saprospiraceae bacterium
CGATTGACCTGATAGGAAGGCATGTATTGATTAGGAAAGTAGTGCCACATGATTATTTCGGATTTGGGATTTGGGATTTCGGATTTCGGATTTCGAGATCTATGATCATTTTAAATTTAAATTTCTTTTAGTTGAAATAATAGACGAAACTATAATTCTTAAAAGTTGATCGCCTTCAAAATGCAATGGCTTGATTCTGTCTTCGTAACTTCTATTTAGTCCTTCTGTGAACTCGAGCCAAAATAGAGTCTCATCAAGTTCTTCTTCTACTATTCCCATTTTGGCTATGTATTCAGCCTTGGACCTACCTCGACAAGCTGCCCTATAATTTGCAGCAGAAGATGATGCACTTCTCACGATTTGATTTTTGATTGTACGCATCCCCGCTGAATCTGGAAGAGACTCAACAAACTTTACAATATCGATTGCATAGTTTTTTAACCGTTCTTGAAGTTCTTTTTTATCCATCTTTTATCCTTTCGGATTTTTTCATTTCAGATTTCAGATTGGGGATTGCAGGATTCGCACTCCGAAATCGGCAATCTGAAATCAAAAATCCAACATTATATGTCTGCCGGCTTCAATCCTCCTACTTTACCTTTATCCATTTCGGCAAAAGGATTGGTCAGACCCCAGGCATCGTTTGGATTATCTTTCAAATAATGTACATCGGGTCCGTGGTCAGGAGCAAAAATCAATCTGGCACATGCATAGATTTCCAGTAATATACCCGTATGGGGATCCATGATATAAAAGAAAAATCCTTCATCCGCTTTATGCCGGGTCGGAGCACCCCATACACTTTTATAACCATTCTCTGTAAACCAATCCAAGGCCAATAATACTTCTTCGCGACTATCGACATTATAACAAATATGATTTAATATACCGGTGCCTTCCGCAAGATTGGGATCAGAAAAAATGGCTATATCATGTGATAAATTACCAGTTGTCCAAAGACCGCCCACCGGTGGTATATGATCCTCTATCCTTACTTCATCCGGGTTTTTCAATCCCATCCCTTTCCAAAATGTTTTTTCCTGGATATAGGATCCTTTAGCCACGAGATAAGTAATATGATCGAATCGCCTTGGGCAAGCTCCTTTGCGGTTATTACTTGCATAACGATCTGCATAAATGCTTTTGCGAGAGCCTGTCTCACGATGCCATACGACATCCCAAAACACTTCATGGATAATTCCATTCGTAGTCATAAACCGGTACGCTTTACCTCTGCCTTTATCGGCTTCGACCCAACCGATTCCTTTACCTGTACTTTGTAAATAGGATACACATTCATCCAGCGCTTCCGGGCTATCGGCTCTCCATCCACAATTGCCCAACCCTTTTTTATCTGATTGAGTAATTTTTAAAGAATATAAAAAATAATCTCCCCAGGCTCTTAAATAAGTAGAATGTTCGTCCTGGGCTGTTATATCCATTCCCACGATCTCTGAATAAAATCGAACTGTCTGTTCCCTATTGGTACTCAATAATTCTACGTGCGCAAGTTGAGAAAGATAATGAGGATTCTTTGCCATTGAAATAAAATTTAAAATATTGACAAATGTAAAAGTTCAATTCTTGAATGCATTGTCAATAACACAACTTCGTTGTGCAAAATCACTCCAAATTCTTTTAAACCAGAACCCTGAACTCGGTTGGCGTCATTCCCGTCTGGGATTTGAAAAATCTGTCAAAATCACTTATTTCACTTTTGCCGATTTTATAGGCAATTTCCTTTATACTTAAGGAAGTCTGTTTCAGTAAGACTTTCGATTCCAAGAGCAGCATTTCATTGATCAAATCATGCGAAGATTTGCCTAATACTTTTTTTACACATTTATTCAGGTGGTTGGGTGAAATATTCAATAGTTTGGCATAGTCCGTTATTTTCTGAATCGAATAAATATTCATAGCCAAGAGTTCCTTGAAGTTTTCAACCAAGGTCCATGCATTGCCTTTGGGAATATCTTTTGTGTTCGTGGTAAACACTTTCAATTCCGCAAACAATGCCAACAAATACTTTCTGAAAATATTCAGGTTGCCTTTACTTCCTTTCCGATATTCAACCATCAACCGACTCAAAATATTTTGAACAAATACGAGAGCCTGTCGGTCAATTTGTACAATGGGTGATTCGTGGCTGTTTAAAAAAAGATATTCTTTAATTAATTCCTGAGGCCTGATATCCTGCACCAGCAAATCAAGACTGAAATGGCAGTAATATCCCTTTACATCTTTACTGAGATAATTGTGTTCTGAGACTTGATTGGCGGGAAGAAAGAAAAAAGTGTTTTTGTTCAGTTTATATTCAATGAGATTTTTACTTCTTACCGAATGTCCTCTCTCCAAAAAAATAAAATCATAGACTGTCTTTCTGTGTGGAGGTATTGGAAACTTGAGTTTGTTTTTCACATCTTCGAGAGTATTGATATGAAAGTGTTCCGAATAATCGTTTTGCGGAAAGGGTACTTCGGCTTCTTTAAAATGGAAGACATCCAGCTTGCCGGGAGAGATTACGGGGATCGTTTTAGACAAATTCATACCGAAAATTAATACTATTGAGACAAGTTAAGAAAATGTAATTATCTAGGTCCAAAACTTTTTTATCCGGTAGCAGAATTGTGAATCTAACGATATCGAGAATTTTCTTTGATGATTTGACAGTCAAAGCAGCACTGATGTATTGAATTTCATAGAATAGGAAGATCTCTGTTTTCAAAAAAACAAATTTAAATATTCATTCAAGAATAATTCCAGGCTTTATCTGTTAGCCTATTTACTTTATTTGAATGGTTATCTTCCAGGTAGTCGCATTCCTATTTGTTGATTCATCGGCAAGGTGCGCATTGATGCAGGTGAAAATCATTTCATCTT
>CALMKY010000288.1 GCA_937867195.1 uncultured Saprospiraceae bacterium
TCCGAGCTATTTGAGAGGAATACAAGGTATTGCAGGTGCAAAAGGAGATAAAGGAGATCAGGGAATTCAGGGCATCGCCGGAGTAAAGGGTGATAAGGGTGATAAAGGAGATCAGGGAATTCAGGGCATCGCAGGAGTAAAGGGTGATAAAGGAGATCAGGGAATTCAGGGCATCGCCGGAGTAAAGGGTGATAAAGGAGATAAAGGAGATCAGGGAATTCAGGGCATCACCGGAGTAAAAGGTGATAAGGGAGATAAAGGAGATCAGGGAATACAGGGCATCGCCGGAGTAAAAGGTGATAAGGGAGATAAAGGAGATCAGGGAATTCAAGGATTGACAGGTTTAAAAGGCGATAAAGGAGATAAAGGAGATCAAGGCATACCCGGGCCTGCTGGTACCTATTCTGCAGGAAATGGTATCCTAATTGCAAACAATACGATTTCAGCGGCCAATCTGAGTGGTGATGTCAATGGAAACCCAGGTAGTAATATGGTAACCAGGATCCAGGGAAAAAACATTAACAGTGCAACACCTACCACTGGTCAGGTACTTCAATGGTCCGGGATGGATTGGGCCCCGCAAACATTATCTCAGGCAAATAATTCATGGAATTTAAATGGCAATGCCAATACGACCCAAAGTAATTTTATTGGTACGACAGACAATCATCCTTTGAGATTTAGAGTCAATAACAATTTCGCCGGTCTGATAGATGATGCAAACCAAAATGCTTTTTTAGGTATAAGAAGTGGGCAAGCCAATACCATAGGAGGTAATAATAACGGATTTGGAGCCAATGCATTATTTGCAAATACCACGGGATCAGGTAATACGGCGTTGGGTTCCATCGCTATGGCAAGCAATGTTTCTGGGGATAATAATACTGTAATCGGAAGGCAGGCACTTGGAGCCAATACCTCAGGTAGTTCGAATACAGCAATAGGCGTCGAAGCACTGAGTTCGTTTAAATCTTCCGGACTTACGGCAGTTGGTTTCAAAGCACTTGCAGCCAACACGACGGGAGGTTCCAATGTGGCAGTAGGGTGGTCATCGCTTTCACAAAATACAACAGGCGCTAATAATACCGCCGTAGGTATGGCAGCCTTGGGAGTAAACAATGGATCTGATAATTCAGCTATGGGCAATGGAGCGCTTGCAAACAATACCAACGGAAACAATAATACAGCGGTAGGAAGTAAATCGTTGCAATCCAATAACTCCGGAAACTTTAATACTGCTGTCGGTGCCGAATCTTTGTTATTTAACTCCGGAAATGGCAATACGGCCTTAGGTGCAATTTCATTAAATAAAAATACCACCGGCGGTTATTCCACTGCAATAGGGTATGGAGCTTTAAACGCCAATACTTCCGGACAATTTAATGTAGCGGTAGGATATTCAAGTTTAGCAATCAATACGATTGGTTATAATAATGCGGCATTAGGGAACATTGCTTTATTTGCCAATACCACTGGATTTCAAAACACAGCAATTGGCATGGAATCATTATTTAAAAATACGTCTGGCGATGGTAATAATGCCCTGGGCTATCAAAGCCTGCATGAAAATACCACCGGATTTCAAAACATCGGTATTGGCTTTCAGTCACTCTTTAATAACAATAACAACTATAATGTGGCCGTAGGAACTCAATCCCTTTATAATACCACATCAGGCCAAAACAACGTAGCCTTAGGGGCAAGTGCTGGTTATTACAATAATAATGCCTCTTCCACTTTTATCGGTGCAGGTAGCGGCTCCAGTGTCGGAGTGACCAACGGAACCGCATTGGGTGCCGGAGCCATTGTAAACGGGAACAATAAAGTAAGAATCGGTAATACTTCGGTCACTTCGATTGAGGGCCAGGTTGCATTGGCCCCAACGTCCGATCGAAGATTAAAGGAAAATATCCAGGCCATCCCGATCGGATTGGACTTCATCAATAAATTATTTCCCGTTATCTATCATCGCATCAACAACAGTGGGCGCGATATGGAAATGGGTCTTATTTCTCAAGACCTCAAACAAGTCCTTTCAAATTATCCGATAGAATATGGTACCGTTCAGCAAAGTGCGGATGGTTACTTTACATTGAGATACAATGACCTGATGGCTCCCATGATTAAGGCTATCCAGGAATTGAGTAATCAATTAGAAGAGCAGAAAAAAATCTCGCAACATCAACAAACAAAGATCGATGCTCTTTTGAATGCTTTACTGGATAAGAAAGAATCAACTTCCACCATTCCACCATCCACCAAAAAGTAATGATGCAATTCAAAATTGCTTGATTACTTTCTATTATCGAAATGTAATATTTGTATAGCTGCCGGTATTCTTGCTTTGAAACCATGCTATGTTCCTATTCAAAAGTAAGTTTTTGTACTTAGAGTATAATCCTTGGTTCACAAAATTCAATCATTGCTGAAGGCCTAAATTCCGACTCCTGTTAGATGGACTATACTTTAAATACCCATCCTTTTTTATTCAGCCACCAGCCCGCTGACCAACAAACGAGCATGTAGGTAAACGCAAATAAAAAGGATCCAAGTTTACAAGGTAAGGCTGCGAATGTATTGCTGTAAATGATACTAAATAAACTTTTACCTCCGATCCGGATAAATCCCAGCATAATCACGAGCACTTCAGATAATAGATATAGAAACAATGGGTTTCTTCCGGCAATTCTGAAAAATTCCAACAGTTTTGCCTGACCCGATACATCGGAGATATACGATACAATGGAAAGGATGATCAAATCCCAACCTACTGTCTGTAATACGAAAGAACTCGTCCATATTTTTTTATTGATCGGGAATACGATATTCCAGAGCCAGCTCAATGCGAGTAAGATGAAGCCGGCAATGGCCAGTTTCATTAATTTATCTTTATTCACCCCATTGTTTTCTATCATATACGAAGCCGTTAAATAACCGGCGATGACATTTACGATCGAAGGGATCGTACTGAGAAAACCTTCCGGCTCAAAAGCAACTCCTTCACCATGGTACATATGACTATCACCTAAGATGGCAAAATCAATCTTGTGTGCAAGATTGCCCAGCATGCTATAATCACCTCCCATGGCCATCATGGCCCAATATGCCAATAATAAACAGGCACCGATAATCCACAAAGCTTTTTTATTAAAATTATAGATCAAAATGGATCCAATGCCATAACACAAAGCGATGCGCTGCAAGACACCCATAAACCGAGTATTGTGAAATGGCTTGAAAACCAATCCTGCATCCGTGTGTTTCAAAAATGGAAACCAATACATAAAATATCCGATGAGAAAAATAATGGCTGTGCGTTTTAGAATTTTGCCATAAGGGTTTATATTCCAATGCATTTTACTAAAGAATATTGAATTACCGACAGCAAATAAGAAGGAAGGGAATACCAGATCGGTTGGAGTAAACCCATGCCATGGAGCGTGTTCGAGAGGTGCATAAGAGCAATCGGCACCGGCAGTATTGACAATGATCATAAAACAAATGGTAAGGCCTCTGAAAATGTCCAGGGAAAGATTGCGAGTCTGTATCGTCATAAAGAAAATTGGATTAAAATCTTAATATTATAAAATATATTTGAAATAAAATAATTCTTCAATTTGAAAAAATTTCCGATCCTCATTTTAGCCGCGGGAAGTTCGAGCAGAATGGGCAGACCCAAACAATTATTAAAATTGAAATCGGGAATGTCCTTGTTGAAAAATGCAGTCACGGAAGCACAAAAGACAAATCAACCGGTTTATGTGGTCTTGGGAGCAAATTTGACTGAAATTGAGAAAGAATTGCTTGACGTTGATGTCCAGTTATTGTACAATGAAGATTGGTCTAAAGGAATCGGTACCTCCATTGCCATGGGAGTACAAGTGATCCGGGATTTGAATCCCGAAGCCGGAGGCGCGATCATCATGGTATGTGACCAGCCTTATCTAAATGGAGATCTATTACAACAACTCATTCTTACACAGGACCAGACTCATAAAACAATCGTGGTGAGTAAGTATGCGGATGGAGGAGGGACCCCGGCGTTGTTTGATAAAAAATTTTTCGATCTTCTCGTTGCATTAAAGGGGGACCGTGGGGCAAGTCAAATACTAAAATCCAATTTGGAAAGCATCGAATACATCCGATTCGACAAGGGTCATATCGATCTGGATACCGAAGAAGCTTATGATCAATATCTTCGTGCTACCGAGTCTTAGAAGTAAGTTTATTGAAGTTTTGACGGCGACAATCTTTAATATAAAAATTAACGGCATCTCTGAAATCCAATCTTAACTTTGAGAGGGAACGACCTTCAAACGATACCAGATGTTTTATCCAGATAATATTGCCGTAAAACAGTTTCTCCTCTTTGCTGTAACGTACAGCTCCCTGAAATCCTTTATATCGTAGATTTTTCATTACCTTTCCGGAGTTAGTCACTACAAAGGTAGAGGTTTAAACGAATATGGCAGAATTACAAATTGAGATGCATGAATTTACAGTATGAATGGAGTTTAAGATTCTCGACGTAAAACCGCAAACTATAAATCACAACTATTGATGCTTAGTACCCCGTACTTGAAACATGGTATATAAAAAAAGTTGTTTGTAAATACCGTAACATTGCAGAATGCTTTTCGATTCATACGGTCGTAATCATACATATCTGCGCATTTCACTTACAGATAATTGCAATCTTCGGTGCTTCTATTGTATGCCGGATGAAGATTATGACTTTACCCCTGCATCGAGGCTAATGCAAGCCGATGAAATTGAGACCTTGGCGAAATTATTTGTTCAACATGGAGTTAACAAAATCA
>CALMKY010000289.1 GCA_937867195.1 uncultured Saprospiraceae bacterium
CTCCAGGGTAGAAAATCATTTTAATCTATTTGATAAATTGCAATGGAATACATCCAGATCCTTGTACGATGCCATTGCTACGACCAGCAAAGCAAATAGTAAACTGACGGCAACATTGAAAACAGAAATGCCGGGCACTGAAATTCATTATACGATTGACAATACTTTTCCGGATGCATACTCTCCAAAATATTCTGCACCTGTCGATATACCGGAGGGTGATGTCACCCTAAGATATGTAGTGACACGGGGAGGTAAAATTTTGGGTAGAACTGCTGCGATATCGAGAGCTGATTTGATGGCGCGGGCGAAATAAATACAAAATAGTGTCAATATATGTAGTTCATGAATAAAACGATAAAAAGAGTAGGTAACATCATTGGATTACTCATTCTGATCATACTTATTCCAGTTTTATTTTAGCTTATCTGTCGTCCCGGTTTAGAGTTAATCATAAAGGCATAACTCCTGAGATCGCTTTCAAATTAAGACAAGAATATACTTTACCACATCATTTGGTTACCACATCAGATGGTGAGACTTTATTTCTTAGAAAATGGAATACGGATAGCAGTCAGCACCCTGATTGTGCTGTTTTATTATTTCATGGGATCACTGCGTACGGTGGACCAGGTGAATACAATACTGCATGTAATACCATTGCGCACTGTGGATATACTACTTTTGCTTTGGACTATAGGGGTCATGGTCTGTCCGGTGGTCACCGGGGCGACAATCCATCCAAAAAAAGATGGCTACAAGATTTCACAGAGACTGTAGACTATATCAAGAAACTGGGATTTAATAAAATCATTTTATTCGGTCATAGTTTAGGAGTGGCCTCGGCTATTTATACTGCTATGAATATTCCTGATCAGATATCAGGTCTTATGCTATTATCAGGAGCCTATGAAGGAAAGATTAAAGCCAAGCCCATTCCCTTATTTCAAAAGTTAAAACTTTTATCAAGTGCAGTTTTCAGACCTTCTTATCAAGCTGTAGAATATAATCGTGAGGGAATGACAGTACCCGATGATTCTTTATTTACATTCAGATATACTGTACGGTTTGTAAGTATGCTCAATGTAAAGGAGTTGAAATTACCTTCTACCCTCAATATTCCCATTTTGGTAGGTGTAGGCGACCGGGATGAACTCTTTGATATAGACAAAGTAAAAACATTATATAATGATATGCCGGGGAATAATAAAGACTTTATTGTTCTGCAAGGTGCAAGGCACGCAAAATTCCCTGTAGAAAGTTGGGATCAGTTAGTTAATTGGTTAAATTAGTATTTTAGTTAATCCTCATTCTACTTGTATTTCATCTGCCAGCAACCATGCTTTGGAACCCGCTCCATTACTCCAGGCAGGGCAGATACCCAGATTCGTTGCCTTTACTTTGATATACCGCGCATTGGTATTGCTATTGGCTGTAAATGATTTTGCAGTTACGGCGCGGTCATTTGTAACGGGATTGGATACCTTGAACAAGGAGCTGTAATTACTTCCGTTTATTGACCCACTGATTTCTATTTGTGATGGAAGGAAAATCCATGCATTTTGATTTTGTAAAAATTCAGCAGTAATCTTTTTAATCCTTTGACTGCTGCCGAGATTGAGCACTACCTCCATATCATTACCTTCCCAACCCTGCCATTCTCCATCATTAGGATTGTTCGCATTCCCTCGGACTCCATTGATCAGGGTATAACTTGCTGCATTCCCCTGATATTTTGTATTGCTCGGAAGTGTATTAAAGTTTAATGGCCGGTAGGTCGCTTTGTTTAAATACACTTCTTTAGATGAAGAGTTTTCTGAAAGCAGGTTATCTACAATCCCTTTTGCAATGATACTACTTGATTGTTTTACTAAAATCGGTCCGGTATACTCATTACTGGTTAATCCGGGTTCCTTTCCGTCGAGAGAGTAAACGATTTTGCCATTTCCATCCATTGTCACTACGAATCCTTGTTGAGCAGGATCATAAACCGATTTGATCTGAATGTCGTTGTAGATAATAGGCCAATCATCAGATCGGAATGGTGAAGCAGGAAGTCCGGCTCTTCCATACAGATTACCTTCTGCAGTATTGCTGAAGGCATATCTTACAGCAACCGGATCTGTAATTATGTCATTTGAAAACAGTAAACTATTCCCATCGATCTCGACATGGGCATCGACAAATTGATGATTATCACCTGCGATACGGTATAATTCCGGTTTATTGCCTTTTATTTCCAATCCGCCATTCGTTGCATCGAAATTGACTCTTATTTTATTTCCTTCTTTATTGATGCTTTTATATAAAGGCCCGCTGAATGCATTGTCCTGATGGTAGGTTTTGTTTAAAGCCCAATAAGCTAATCGTTTGCCGACATCTTCTTTGTTTTTAGGATGGATATCATTGATATTACCGACATCCGTTGTGCAAGCCATACCTGTATTGGCAATCGCATTTAGGGTCAATCGTTGCGCTTCTTGTACGATAGCACCTTGTAAGGGACGACCATAACTGAATGGCGCCAATTGTACATAATAAAAAGGAAATGGATCATGCCATTGATCCCGCCAACTATTGATCATAGAAGGAAATAATCTTCGATACAATAATGGATTGCTGACATTGGATTCTCCTTGATACCAAAGTACACCTGCAAGTTTATATGGTATTAATGGATGGATCATGGCATTATACGTACTGGCCGGTATATAAGGCCATTGATAGGTATCCGGGAAATAAGTTTTCCAGGTAGAAAACTCTTTATCCTGATCTATCAATTCTTTTGGCATCCAGGCTTCGATATTCGATCCACCCCACGATGAATGAATGATGCCAACGGGTACATGCAATTTCTCTGTCAATTCTTTTGCAAAAAAATAGGCGACGGCACTAAACCGATTGACCGTCTCCGGGCTGCTAACTTCCCAGGATGCTATGATGTCATCTTGAGGATATTCCGCCTGGGCTTTCGGTATCCTGATTTGTCTTAAAGTTGGAATATTACTTCCGGCGATGGCCAGATCTTTGTGATCAATCCCGGCACCAACCGTCCACTCCATATTCGATTGACCGCTACATAGCCACACTTCGCCAATCATGACAAAATGTAAAAGGATGGTATTGCTTTCAGAAATCGTAATCGTATAGGGACCGCCTGCCGGAGGTGTTTTGATGGATGTTTTCCATTTTGCATTTTTATCTGCCTTCGCCTTATAAATCTCATCTGACCAGCTGCAGGAAATCGAAATAGTTGCGTTGGGTTCCGACCACCCCCAAAAAGGCACATCGGCATTTTGTTGAAGAACCATGTTGTCGCCGAAAAAACCCGGTATGCGAACACGAGAAAATAAAGGGGTACAGGAAATAAGTAAAATTGCAAAGAATGAAATTTTTTTCATAATAATTCTTTTAATCAATTGCTGTTACAAAGCTAATTGATTATCATAACTTTAATTTTTATGAATACAGTTAGGAAGCGACTTGACTGCAAAAAGAACCTGCTAATTAAAATCGCTAGAAGATCTTAATCGTTTTCAAACTTATTTTCAAGTAATTCTTCTTTCGCCTGTGACCGGAAAGAATAGGTAAAGGTGAGTAAGATGGCCCGCGTGTCGACTTTGCCTGTACGATGTAAATTAAATTCAGATGTCAATGCGGTAAGCCCGTTTTTCAGTGTATTGAATAGATCGGTGATGACAAAGGCCAATGCTCCCTTATGATTGAATAATTTTTTTTGAAATCCCATATCTATGTTATACATGGCGATGCGGGTACCCTGCGGAGTTGCTGTGGGTGAATTATAATTTGCAGTCAATTGTATTTTAGATGTTTTATCGATCAAGTAGCTATTGATCCATTTGCCATACCAACTTACGCGGTCCTGGATTGCATCGGAGGATATATTGAAGCCATTGATATGCTGTTTATAAAGTGAAAGACTGAGATTGGTATTCAGGTGTTGGATGGGAGTCCCGGTAACTATTTGTTCTATGCCGTAGGTTATACCGGTACCATAATTTTGTTGAGTATTCAATGCCACCCCATTGGGAAACAATGAAATAAATTGTCTAATGATATCGGTGGCACGACGGTAATACACAGACGCTAAGTATGAAAAATGTACCCATTCTTTATTATAGCCCATTTCGATTGAATGAATTAATTCAGGCCTTAAATACGGATTACCACCATGTGGATTGAGCGAATCGGTTATATCGATGAAAGGATTAAGAGAATAAAATGTAGGACGATTAATCCTTCGGCTATAACTTAATTTTAATAGATCATTTTCATTGAGATGATAAGCAAGATTGGCGGAAGGGAAGAGCTTTAAATAATTGTTTTTAAAATCTACCGATTGATTGCCATTGGCTCCCTGGTACGTAGTATATTCGCTTCGTAATCCGGCTGAATAAGTTAATGAAGGAGATTTTGCATCTCCAATTATATCAGAGTAATTTACATAAATAGCATGCGTCTGATCTGAATAATTAAACAGATTCGATGCTTTTGCATTGGTGACATATTGCTGATCAATGAAATCGGCGCTTAGAAAATCTGAATTGTTTTTTCTGAAAGTAGACTTATAGCCTGTTTCTATTACGGCATCCGGACCCACCGGTACCGTATAATCCATTTTAAAATTGGTGATGTGTACAATTTCATAGTCGTGTGTTCGTTGTAAAAATGCATCGGAGATCGGCAGGTCCTGTTCGTTCAATACTTTATTGGTAATATCTGTGTTTTGTCTTTCATGACCTATTGAGGAATTGACGGATAAGCTTAATTTTTCTTTTTTATTCTTAAACCGATGAGTAAAAGACAACGCTCCTTCAGCTTCATTTCCGTGTTCATATTCGTCTGACAATCTATAACTATTGTTTTTAAAGACGTTATTTAGCTTAAATATTTTGGAGTAGAGTGCCTCGTGATTGTCTTGATTGTCAATATTGCCTATCAATTCAAACGAAATGCGGTTCTGGGCATCGGCTGCATAATCTGCGTTTACTTTTAGATTATGGGTTTCTTCAAACCGGTGATCGTGCCGCTCCTGTACCAGATCGTGATTGTCCTCAAGCAAATAATTTAACCGATCCGCTTGTATATCCCGTTTTCTCTTTGCGAACCGATTATCGTACGATAAGCCTACATTCCATTTGCCTTGCTGATGACTGAGTAAAAAAGCACTATTGATACGAGGTAAGCTACTGTATCCGGTTCCAAATGCAAAGGATCCATTGGTACCATTGGTTTTGTTTTTTTTCAAAGTAATATTGATGATTCCTCCTTCGGCTTCTGCATCGTATTTGGCACCCGGATTGGAGATAATTTCTATGCTTTCAACCGTATTGGCTGGAATACGATCCGTAGAACTAAGACCACTGTTGCGACCATTGATTAAGATAAGCGGTGCTTTTCCTTTAATTGAAACAGAACCATCTTCATCGACTACGACTGTAGGAGTATTGCGCAATAAATCCGTTGCAGTGCCTCCTGCCTGACTGATCTGGTCTTTGGTATTAAAAATAAATCCTGTTGCCGTCTTTTGAATAATATCTCTTTGAGCAGTGACTTCAACAGTGTGGAGTAGTGCCGGATCAGTTTTAATATTTATTTCAGAGAGTATAACATCGTGACCATAGGCGTCAATCAATTTTACAAATGGTTGATATCCGATCATGGAAGTCTTCATGAGATATTCTCCGGATGATAGATGATCCAATATAAACTCTCCGGTCGAATCAGTGGTAGTTGCTTTTATAATCTTAACTGTATCTTTTGGAGAGTACAGGATCACATTGACAAATTCGACAGGATGATGATCAGATAGAATAAGACCTGAAATCTTGATGCCAATCTCATTTTGTGAAAACAAAACGGATGGAAACGAAATCACCAAAATTAATCGCAAAAACTTCATACAGCGATGCAAATGTAGTAGATTGGTTGATAGAAATCGAATAAAATTAAATTGACCTGTATTACTTTTTTAACAACATAGCAATGCATCCGATCAGCGTAAGGATCAGGATCAGTTTACGATAATGATCATTGTTAAGTCTTTTTACAATTTGCACTCCTATTAAAAATCCAATGATGACCAATGGGGCTAATAGCAAATCTATTTTTAATGTTTCAAGACTAACGTTTTTCCAAAAAAATATTTGCAATGGTATTTTAAACAGGTTGATCAGAAAAAACATCCAACTTACGGTACCGATGAAATTAGTCTTAGGTACTTTGAGTGCCAAAAAATACAAGGTGGAAAATGCTCCTGCAAGATTTCCCAACATGGTCGTAATTCCGGCAGTCAAGCCCATCGATGTACTAAACCAGCCTTTTTCAGGAATATGAATATTTTTTTTGTATTCAAATAATAGCAATAAGGAAATGGCGGATAATACAATGACCGCCATGATTTTTCTGAATATGATTTCATTCAAATCTCTGCCAACGAATACCCCGATTAAAATACCAAGGACAATCCAGGGCAATAAAATTTTTAGATATCTCCATTGTGCATCCCGATGGTAATAAAAAACTGCAAAAGCGTCACCCAAACAAAGTAATAATAATACAATGCCCGTTGAATATCTAGATCCAAATACCAGGGCCATGATCGTCACTTGTGCCACATCAATACCCCGAAGACCTGATTTGTTGATACCTATTAAAAACGCCCCCAATAAAGCAAACACCCACTGATAGGTTGTAAGTGAATGTATAAATTCCATCAAGCGAAAGTAATGATTACATCCTAATAGAGTTTAAAGGAATTAATTATCATTTTGTACTTGAATTAGCCTTTAGCGCATGTATATCCATCTTATCCAAAACAGGATGATCGGCTGTAAATTTTTCACCGATCAGATCTGCTATGGTAGCTGCGATCTGTCCCTGGTATAATTGCATCGAATCTTTTAGTTCCCCCAATGGATCAATAGAGGGCCCCATCAAAGCCAGCCAAATTTCGTGAGCATCATCGATTTTATTACCATGATCCTGCCATTGAGACTTGATATGATCTCCACGGCCATGATCACACGTAATGAGCAAAGTGGTTTTGTCTTTGTATTCAGGCATGGATTGTACGGTGGACCATAGATCGGCGATCATGCCGTCCTGTGCATGGGCACTTTCAATATACTCATCATACATACCAGCATGTGCAAAATCATCTGTTTCATCAAAAGCGATATAAATAACCCTCGGAGAATAGGCTTTCAGGTATTCCCTTGCTGCCATATAAGTAAAGATATCGGGGCGAACTCCTATCGGGCGTGTCGTTAAAAACTGCATGTCATTGATCAGTTGCAATGCAGGCGCTGCAAAATGAAGTGTGTCCACATCTGCATTTACAAGCACCCCACTGCGTTTGCTGTTCAGTATATAGGGAAAAACATCCCAGGTGGCAAATGCTGCTACCTTTCCACTGAACCCCTGCTGACCGTTAATAAACTCCAGCACATTCATATTGGGGTTTGGGATTTTATCATTTGAGTTGACTCCGGTATCAGGGTAACCGGTGAATATTTCATTATACCCCGGATATGAAAACCAGTAAGGATTGGCATTATCGATCTTATTGCCATACTTCCTGTTGCCGTATAATTGGCCTTTCGCAGCAATTTCCTTCCATAAAAAGGGAAACAATTTTTCCCTTCTTTCTT